>JAYTBL010000553.1:0-3907 GCA_043736975.1 Polyangiaceae bacterium | reverse complement strand
TTTCCGCTCTGGTACGCGGTGGCCGTCGCCTCCTTGCAGCTCACCGCCGAGCGCAGCTCGTCGCTGGTCTCGCCGACGCCCTCTTCTTCGTGCTCGCCGTCGTCGTCTTCGCCGTCGACGCCGTCGATTGCAGCGCACCCGTAGACGGGGACCGCAGCAGCCGCGAGAGCGAAGAGGAGAGCGAGCTTCTTGGCGAGCATGCATACCTTTGAGCAACAGGTGTGCCCCGCGCTCGGCGAGGGGTGATCACCCTCGAAACGCCGGCGATCCATGCGGGGGCCCTCGCCCCGTCAGCCGACCGGGGCTCACGCGCGATCCAGCTGGCACGACCACGGGCGCGCGCGATCCACGAAATTCCGAGAAAATTCCAGCATCAGGGAGCGATCCCGGCGTGCTCGCGCTGGCGTAAGCACGCGGACGCTCGTCACCGATTAGGCGAAGTGTCCCGCGGAGTTGTCTTTCTCGCGGTTTCGAGGCTAAGAGATCAACGATGAGCGCGAAGGACGGAGACGATCGACGCGATCCCGCCGCCGCGCCTGCGTCGGCTGCGTCGCCAGATTTTTCGCGACCTTCGCGGCGCGACCTCATCAAGCGCGTGGGGCTCTCGGCGGGCGTCCTCGCGGGCTCGGCGCTGGTCGGCCGCGCGGTCTGGGACCAGGGCGGCTTCGGTGCCGCCTCGTCGTCGGCGGCGCGCCAGGTCCGCGACTACCGCCTCAAGGATCGCGCCGCCGTCGATCTCGCGGAGCTCGCCATCGCGCGCCAGAAGCCGGGCGAGCCCGAGCCGTCCGCCGATCAGCTGGTGCGCCGCGCGGTCGACGCGATGGGCGGCATGAAGCGCTTCGTCAGCCGCGGCGACGTCGTGGTCGTGAAGCCGAACATCGGCTGGGACCGCATGCCCATCCACGCGGCGAACACCAACCCCGACGTGGTCGGCGCGGTCGTGCAGCTCGCGTTCGAGGCGGGCGCGAAGAAGGTCGTCGTCGCCGATGGCTCCTGCAACGATCCGAACCGCTGCTTCCAGCGCTCCGGCATCTGGCGCAAGGCCTATGCGCTGGGAGCCGAGGTGGTGCTGCCCGCGGAGCACCGCTTCCGCACCACCCGCATGAAGGGCGAGATCCTCGACGAGTGGCCGATCTTCACCACGCTCGTCGACTGCGACAAGGTGATCAACGTCCCCGTCGCGAAGCATCACAACCTCGCCAAGTACACGGCGGCGATGAAGAACTGGTACGGCGTGCTCGGCGGCCGCCGCAACCGTCTGCACCAGAACATCGACGTGTCGATCGCCGACCTCGCGACGTTCATGCGCCCCACGCTGGTGGTGGTCGACGCGATGCGCGTGCTCATGCGTAACGGCCCGCAGGGCGGCAACATCGACGACACGAAGGTGATGAACACCGTGTTCGCGTCGGTCGACCAGGTCGCGGCCGACGCCTTCGGCGCGACGCTCATCGGCCAGCACCGCGACAACCTCCCCTACCTCAAGATGGGCCACGAGCGCGGGCTCGGCACCATGTACTACGAGAACCTGAGGGTTCGGGAGGTCTGATGAGCGCGCACGCGTCGCCAGGCTCCGGCCAGAGCAAGCCGCACGCGGGGGTCACGCTCGACGTGAGCGCGATCGATCACGCGGCGCTGCACGATCCGCAGTCGATGCACGTCGAGGTCGAGCCGATCCCGTGGAAGACGGGGGACGTGGGCGCGGTGAAGGCGATCGACCGCGAGACGCCGCTCGAGCAGCCCCGCAAACCCCCGGCGATTCCCGCCTCACGCCCCCAGCCGACGCAGCCGACGGCCGTGGTCGCCGCAGCGATGGTCGCCGCGGAGCGCAAGGCGGCAGCGGCCGCCGAGAGCGCGCTCGGCATCGGCGTGCCCGGCGCGCCACCTCGGAAGGCAAAGAAGGATCCGAAGCTCCCCGGCTCGGGCATCCCCGCGCGCAAGAGCATCCGCACGCTGGTGTGGGCCCGGCGCGCCTCGCAGATCGGGTTCTTCGCCCTCTTCATGTACTTCCTCTTCCAGACGGGCTTCCACGGGAGCTTCGCGGCGAAGGCGGACACCCCGGTGCGGCTCGCGCTGCCGGTCGAGGCGTTCCTCCTCGCCGATCCGTTCGTGGGCGCGATGACCGTGCTCTCGACGCACACCGTCTATCGCGGGCTCCTCTGGTCGGTCGGTCTGCTCGCGGTGACGCTGGTGGTCGGCCGCGTCTTCTGCGGCTGGATCTGCCCGTTCGGGACGCTCCACCACTTCTTCGGCTGGATCCTTCCCTCGCGGAAGGGACGCGGTGCGCATCGCGTCGAGGCGAACAAGACCAAGGATCGCCTCCAGAACGTGAAGTACTACCTGATGTACGCGTTCTTGCTCTCCGCGGTGGCGGGCAGCGCGATCGGCGGTCTCTTCGATCCCATCTGCATCGCGGTGCGGGCCATCGGCCTGGGCGTGATCCCCGGCGTGCAGTATGTCGCGCACCGCGGCCTCGGCGCCGTGCAGGACGTGCCGCTGCGCCCCCTCCAAGCCGCGGCCGACACCACGCAGGACGCGCTGGCCAAGGCGGTCTGGGGCTCGCACCAGTTCTACTTCCACCAGACGTGGCTGATCGTCGTCCTCCTCATCGCCATCCTCTTCATGAACCGCTTCATCCCGCGGTTCTGGTGTCGCGTGCTCTGCCCGCTCGGCGCGTTCCTCGGCGTGTTCGCGAAGTTCGCGCTCTTCGGCATGGAGAAGGACCACGCCAAGTGCACCGACTGCAACCTTTGCCTCGTGAACTGCCAGGGCGCTGACTCTCCGCAGGGTGGCGTCAAGTGGCGGCAGGACGAGTGCCACATGTGCCTCAACTGCGAGACGGCGTGCCCCGAGGACGTCATCAAGTTCCGTTTCCTGCCGAACCGCAAGAGCGCGCTCAGCCGCCCCGCGCTCCAGCGGCGTACGCTGCTCGCGACCGCCGCCGCGGGCGCCGCGATCATCCCCGTGACGCGCATCGCCGACTCGCTCGACGTCAACTATCACCCGAAGGTGATCCGGCCGCCGGGCGCGGTCGAGGAGCGCGCGTTCCTCGAGCGCTGCATCCGCTGCGCCGAGTGCATGAAGGTGTGCCCGAACAACGCGCTGCACCCGGCCATGTTCGAGGCGGGCATCGAGGGCCTGTGGACGCCCATCCTCATCGCGCGCATCGGCTACTGCGAGCACTCCTGCGTGCTGTGCGGCCAGGTCTGCCCGACCGGCGCGATCCAGAAGATCACCGAGAAGGAGAAGCTCGGGACCGGCGTGCCGCCGGTGAAGATCGGCACCGCGTTCTACGATATCGGTCGCTGCCTACCGTGGAGCATGCAGACGCCGTGCATCGTCTGCGAGGAGTTCTGCCCGACGTCGCCCAAGGCGATCTGGGTGGAAGAGGTCGAGGCGCCGGTTCGCGACAGCAAGGCGGGCCCCAACGGCGAACAGCCCGCGATGCTGACGGTGAAGCTGCAGCGCCCGCACGTGAAGCCCGATCTCTGCATCGGCTGCGGCGCGTGCGAGAAGGTCTGCCCCGTCCAGGATCAACCGGCCGTGTACATCACCAGCGTCGGGGAGAGCCGCTCCAAGTCGAACGTGATCCTGCTCGAGAACACGAACTACAACCAGAAGTCCTGACCCGGCGTCTGCGTCCGCGCGGATGGTCATTTCGGGCGGCGGACGCCGTCGATACCGTTCACCAGGAACGGGCTCTTCGGCCCGGTGGTCGGTGCCCGGGTGACTGGTCCTTTTCGTACCCGTGCGTAATCGGTCCCCGGCCGCCGGAGCGGCTCCTGGGTCCCGGTCGGGTAACCGCCGAGGGCGTTCGTCGCAGGACGTCATTCGCGACCCGCGAATCGGAGGCCAGCTGGGCTCCGAGGCGATGGCGGGGTCGAGGCGCCCTCGCCGGTCACTCGGT
>JAYTBL010000552.1:0-3907 GCA_043736975.1 Polyangiaceae bacterium | reverse complement strand
CCCCCCAGCGCCCGTGACCCCCTCAGCCCTTGACCGTACACAGCGGCCACAGGCGCGCCACCTTGCGCGCGATGCCCGCCTCCTCCACCGAGTCGACGACCGGCTCGACCGCCTTGTACGCATAAGGCGCCTCCTCCATCACGCGCTTCTCGTAGGCCTCGAGGATGTCGCGACGCCGCGCCAGCGCCGGCGAGCGTGGATCGATGGGGCCCACCACGCGCAGGCGCGCCGTCGCCCGCACGAAGCGCTCGCGGGAGGCGTGCGCCGCCCGCCCGCGCGAGAGCGCGCGTCCCGCACCGTGGCACGCGCTCTCCAGCGCCGCTTGGTTGCCCGAGCCCGCGAGCAGGTAGCTCGACGCCCCCATCGATCCCGGGATGATCACCGGCTTGCCGAGCCAGTCGGTGTCAGAGGGCCCGTGCGCCGGCGTCGCGCCCTTGCGGTGGAGACAGGTGTCGCCATCGCGGAAGACGAGGTTGTGCGGGGCGTCGTAGACGAGCTTCGATGTGATGCTGCGCCCCGACGCCTCCTCGATGGCGCGCACCGCCATGAGACCGAGAAAGAGCCGGTTCGCGAACGCGAAGTTCGCGGCGTTGCCCATGCCATCGAGATAGAAGAGCCCCTCCTCGGCGCGCGGCCCGCGGACAGGCAAGGGGAAGAAGCCGCCCTTCGGCGCCTTGATCCCGGCCGGGAAGATCTCCCGCGCGCGGTCCATGAAGTAGCCGCCGATGGCATGGCCGAGCCCCACCGAGCCCGAGTGCACCATGATCGCGAGGTTGCCCCTGGAGAGGCCCCAGGCGCGCGCGGTGTGCCCGTCGAGGAGCGCGTCGATACGCTGAAGCTCGACGAAGTGATTGCCGCCGCCCACGCAGCCGATCTGCGGATCGCGACCGTCCACCTGCCCCGAGGACTCGATGAAGCTCTCGAAGCCGAAGAGGCGGCGCGTCGCGAACGACCCGCCAGCGTGAGCGCGCGCGAGGTCCTCGTCGGCCGCCTGGCGGTCGAAGCGGGTCCAGATGCCGCGGCCCTGGTTGTCGCCCGCCGTGCGGACGAGGCCGGGTAGCCCATCACGCAGCACCGCCTCGCGCTGGCGCGGCGACATCGGGATGTCGCGCTCCCCCGCGAAGAAGATCGCGCGCAGGCGCTTCTGGATGGCCGGCCAGTGAGGATCGAGGGCCTCGGCCGGGAGATCGGTGACGAGCAGGCGCATGCCGCAGCACACGTCGTTGCCGATCGCCTGCGGAATACACATGTTTCGCGCGCTCGCGACCGTGCCCACGGGGACCAGCGAGCCCTTGTGGAAATCGGGCGTGAGCACGACGCGGTCGATGCCCGACGGGGCGTCGCCGAAGAAGGGTTGACCGCCGCGCCGCTCGGCGTCGCGGATGTCGGAGGTCGCGCGGGCGACGTCCAGAAACTCGAAGAGCTGCTCGAACGAGTCACGCTCGAACGGCACTTCCGCGTTGGAGAAGAGACGAACGTCGAGCCCCTGGGGGTTGTCGACGCGGAGACACGCTGCATCCGCGGTGGGATGCAGAAAGGCGAACTTGCCCATGACGCTGCTTTCGGAAATCACGACGCGAGCTCGCCCCCGCGCGCAAGGAGCGCGGCCGGGCCCGCAGGAGATGAAAACTTCGAGGAGGGGGGCACCCCTTCGCAGCAGCGTGGCGAAACGTTGGTCCGCCGGGGCGGCCCGTCAACCCTCCGTCAGAAGCGATAGCCCGCGGCGAACACGAGGTTGAGGCCGGTCAGGCTCCACGAGTCGCCGTTGCCCTTCTCGAACACGCGATCGTTGCCGCTCCGGAGCTCGTAGGAGTAGGTGCCCCTCGCGTAGCGGAGGCGAGCCTCGGCGCCGACGAAGAAGCGCTCGGTCACGAAGTAGTTGATGCCCGCGCCGGCCCCGACCTGGAAGCCGGTGTCGGTGGCGACGTAGCTCGCGCTGCCGTCGTCGAACTCGATGCTGGCGCGGGCGAAGACCGGCCCGCCGAAGAGCAGCGGGTAGAAGTCGAGGTGCTTCTGCTTCAGGTCGAGGTGGTAGCTCGCGCGCACCGAGGGCACGATCTGGTACTGGCTGAAGTTGAACGGCGTGATGGCGCTGAAGAACCAGCACACCGAGCCGCAGAAGTTGTACTCGAAGCCCGCGCCCACGGCGATGGTGCCGGGACCGGCGGGGACGATGCCGAGGTCGGCGCTCGCGCCGACGCCCACGTAGACGAGGAGGATGTCGGTCGACAGCGTCCCGCGCAGGTCCAGCTCGAACGGCTGTATGGGCCGCGAGCCGGAGGGCGGCTTCACGGAGCCGGCGGCCGGCGGCGGGCCCGTGACGACCGGGCCGTCAGCGGCGGCGGTGGCAGAGATCGAGGCGACGACGAGACCAGCGGCGAGCGCCGCGATACGGGAATGGCAGGTCAAGCGCCCATCGTCGGAAGGAAACGCGATCTGTGCAAGTAGTTCGAACGGGGGACTGGTCCTCGCGGTGTCGCCGCCGCAAAACGCTGCGTTCGTTCTGGCGAGAAGCGAACGCCCTTGTCGAGGGCGACCGCGCGATCGAGCACGAACCGGACGTGCGCGCGATCACCGGGGACGACGAAGTCCGAGCCGATCAGCTTTGAGTCAAGGTCGCGCGCAACCGCTGCTGAAAATGGACGATAGTCGCTCTTGCATGACCGTCCTCGTCGTCGCGGAGAAGCCGAGCGTCGCGCGCGACATCGCCGCGGTCCTCGGCGCGCGCACGCGCGGCGACGGCTTCTTCAGCGGCGAGGGCTGGATCGTGACCTGGGCCATTGGTCATCTCGTGGCGCTGGCCGAGCCGCACGAGATGAACGCCTCGTGGAAGCGCTGGACCTTCCACGACCTGCCGCTCTTGCCGCCCAGCTGGCCGCTCGTGGTGAGCGAGAGCACGCGCGCGCAGTTCGACGTCGTGCGCCGCTTGCTGCTGGCCGCCGAGGTCCGCGGCGTGGTCTGCGCGACCGACGCTGGGCGCGAGGGCGAGCTCATCTTCCGCTACATCTACGAGGCCGCGCGCTCCAAGAAGCCGGTCAAGCGCCTGTGGATCTCCTCGCTCACGCCGGACGCGATCCGCCTCGGCTTCAAGACCCTCCAGGAGGGCAAGGCGTTCGATCGCCTCGCCGATGCCGCGCGCGCGCGCAGCCGCGCCGACTGGCTGGTGGGCATGAACCTCTCGCGCATGTACAGCCTCCAGCACGACGACAACCTCTCGGTGGGCCGCGTGCAGACGCCCACGCTCGCGATGCTCGTGGCGCGCGAGCTCGAGATCCGCGCGTTCGTGCCCGAGGACTACCTGGAAGTGGTGGCGACGTTCGTGGCGCCCGAAGGCGAGCCCGCTCCCTATCAAGGCACCTGGTTTCGACCCGGTCCGAAGGAGAAGGCCACGCGCCTGCCGCCCGACGGCAAGGAGGCGGAGGCCATCGTGGCGCGCGCGAAGCGCGGCATGGCGCGCGTAGAGTCGGTGGAGCGGCAGTCACGCAAGGTGCCACCGCCCGAGCTCTACGATCTCACCGAGCTCCAGCGCCACGCCAACCGCCTCTTCGGCTACACCGCGCTGCGCACGCTCGAGATCGCGCAGCGCCTCTACGAGCGCCGCAAGCTCCTCAGCTATCCGCGGACGGACAGCCGCCACATCTCGCGCACCGTCGAGGCCACGCTGCCCGCGATCGTGCAGGCCATCGAGGCGCCTTACCGCGCGCTGCTCGCCGCGGGCACCGGGACGAAGCCGCTGGGCCCGCGCTTCGTGGACGACGCGCGCGTGAGCGACCACCACGCCATCCTGCCCACCGAGACCAAGCCTCCCGCAGATCTCACCGCCGAGGAGCGCGCGATCTACGACCTCGTGTGCCGCCGCCTCCTGCAGGTGTGGCACGTCGATCACGTCTACGCCGTCACCAACGTG
>JAYTBL010000551.1:0-9430 GCA_043736975.1 Polyangiaceae bacterium | reverse complement strand
CGAGGGCCTTCAGCTCCTCGGCGCTGGGCGCGCGCTTGGTGACCACCTTGCCGCGGGTGACCTCGCCGTCGGCGCTGGCGTCGCGCGCCTGGACGACGAGACCGCCGCCCACGCGCTTGTACTGGAGCGCGGCGTGGTCAGCGGCGAGCCAGGCGCCGGTCGCGAGGAGGCGGAGGTTCTTCTTGGTGCGGAGGACGTCGAGCGCGTCCGTGCTGAACGCCGGCGCGACGACGCACTCCAGGAACGTCTCGGCGAGGAGCTTGGCGGTGTCGGCGTCGACCTCGCGGTTCAGCGCGACGATCCCGCCGAAGGCGCTGAGCGGGTCGGCCTCGCGCGCGGTTCGATAAGCGTCCGCGAGGCGATCCGAGCACGCAACGCCGCACGGGTTCGTGTGCTTCACGACGACGGCCGCGGGCCGGCTGAACTCGCGGACCGCCTCGAGCGCGGCGTCGACGTCGACGAGGTTGTTGAAGGAGAGCTCCTTGCCGCCGGCGCCGAGGCTCTCCGCGCGCGCGATGCTCCCGGGCTCGGCGTTGCGCTCGCGGTAGAACGCTCCGGACTGGTGCGGGTTCTCCCCGTAGCGGAGCCCGTAGGCGCGCTCGAAGGGCAGCGTGAGGTACTGCGGGTAGGTGCTGGCGCCCACGGTGCCGTCGGGATCCTGAGCGCGCGGGCCGGAGAGCACGCCGCTGATCGCCGCGTCGTACGCGGCGGTGAGGGCGAAGGCCTTGGCGGCGAGCGTGCGCCGGGTGGCCTGGGAGACGTCCCCGTCCGCGCTGCCCTCGATCTCGGAGAGGACGCGCGCGTAGTCGGCGGGGTCGCAGACGATGGCGACGCGCGCGTGGTTCTTGGCGGCGGAGCGGACCATCGAGGGCCCGCCGATGTCGATGTTCTCGATGAGCTCCTCGTAGGGCGCGAGCTGGTTCTCGGCGACCTTCTCGAACGGGTAGAGGTTGACGACCACCAGATCGATGAACCGGCCGCCGAGGCGCGCGAGGTCCGCGTCATCCGTCGCCTCGCGGGCGAGTATGCCGCCGTGGACACGCGGGTGGAGCGTCTTGACTCGCCCGCCCATGACCTCCGGCGAGCCGGTGTAGCTCTCGACCGTCTCGACGGCGATCCCCTCGGCGGCGAGGCTCTTGGCGGTCCCACCGCTCGACAGAATGGTGATGCCCCGCTTGGCGAGCGCCGCCGCGAACGGGAGGAGACCGGTCTTGTCGGAGACGGAGAGGAGCGCAGTCCGGATGGGCATGGTCCGGGGTCTAGTAACCCGAGGATGCGTGGTCAATGCACGCCGGTGCGCTGGCGTGGCGCACCGCGCGACCGGAACGGTAGCGTGAAGTCTTTACTCGGCGTCCAGCGCGTCGGACGCGAACTCGTCGGCGTCGAAGTCGTCCTCCTCGTCTTCCTCCTCGACCTCCTCTTCCTTGGCCTTGGCGAGGACGGGGAGACGGCGCTTGCCGACCGGACCTTCGTCGACGTAGTCGCGGAGGGCGGACATGTCCTTGAGGGCCTCGAGCTTGGCGAGGCCCTTCACCTCGACCTGACGAATCCGCTCGCGGGTAAGGTTCATGATGGCGCCGACCTCCTCGAGGGTCGTACCGCCACGGTCGGCGACGTCGAGCGCGCAGGTCTCGGTCATCTCCCAGACCTCGAGGTCGGGGAAATTGAGCTTGATGGCGCCGGTGCGGGCCGACACGTCGAGATAGAGGTGGTGCTTGCACGAGACGAACGGGCACGGGCGCTCGCCCTGGCCACAGTCCTCGCGCAGCTTGGGGCGCGCGATGTCCTCGACGTCGGGATAGAGCATGCGGCCCATCTCGAGCTCGCGCTTCGTCATGCGCTTCACGCTGATGGTGCGCGCGCGCACGTCACGCTTGCGGCGTGAACGACGCTGCTCGCGCGTGACGCCCTTCTCGTCGGTCGACGTCGCGTCGATGTCGAGCGCCAGGGCACCCTCCGCGATCGGGGATGACGGCTCGCTAGCCGGCAACGACGTCTCGTCGATCAGATCCCCAACGATGTTCTTCGGGTCCATGTGCTCCTCCCAGAGACTGCGACTGCGACTGCGACTGCGACTGCGACGGTGCGTGCGGAGTACACACGTCCGTCGTGGCAGCTGGCTCTCCGGACCCATGTCCTACAGCCCGCTACCTCACCCTCTACCCATCCCGGGTCCACTTCGCTAAGCGCCGGTGACGGCGCTTCCCCCGAAAGTGGACGACTCCCTGCGCGCAAGGCCCCGAGGCCTGCGCGTCCGTTTTCTCTCCGACGACTCGGAAGGTTGTCTCGCGCCGAGATTCCGACTGCGAGACGGGCCTGGCGATGCGCTCCCGCGAGGGAGACAGTCGCCGGCATAGGTCCGACGCGAGCGACTGTATTCCGAGCAAAAGAATAGGGTCAACGCGACATCGGCGTTTTTTTTGCGTCTTTCCATTATGGAACTGTGTTCGCGCTCTTAGATTGATGCCGTGACAAACAATGTCAGGCCAGAGCCCGGGCAAGCCCGTGCTAACCTCGGCGCCGATGCAGGCGAGGGATGTCTCAGCGCGAGGAGCTCGCATTCGCTTCGTCGAGTCGACGGCGTCGACCGAGCGCGACGCGACGCCGCTCGTCCTCGTGCACGACGGAGTGGCCACGCACGAGACGTTTCTCGCGACGATGGGTCACCTTTCGTCGTCGTTTCGCGTGATCGCCCCCGACCTCCCCGGCTTCGGTGCCAGTGAGAAGCCGGATCCGCAGCGCTACGCTTACGGCTACGACGGATTCGCGGATTCCTTGGCGGACCTGATCGCGGCGCTCGGCCTGGGCCGCGTGCACGTGTGCGGACACGCGATGGGCGGCGGCGTGGCGCTCGCCCTCGCCGCTCGTCACCCCGCGCTCGTGCACAAGCTCGTTCTGGTCGATGCGCTCGTCTACCCCGCCGAGGAGCACGTCCTCGATCGCGGCGGCCGGGTACCGCTGCTGGGCAGCCTCCTCTGGAGCCAGGTGATGGGCCATGCCCTGTTCCGGTCGTACGTCGAGGGCGTCGTCTATGCGGGCCACCGCGGCATCCCCGCAGGGCGGGTCGACGCGCTCTACGCCTCCTTCAACTCGCCCGCGGCCCGTCAGGCGGCGCACGCCACCATCGTCGCCAAGTCGGACACCCGGTCGCTCGTCGCCCGTCTGCCGCGCGTGAACGCCGAGTCGCTGGTGGTGTGGGGGCGCGGCGATCTGCTCGCGCCCGTCGAGCATGGAAGGCGCCTCACCCGCGCGCTGAAGGGCCGCTTCGAGGTCCTCGAGTGCGGGCGCTGCCCGCCCGACGAGGAGCCCGAGGCCTTCGCGGCGATCGTGGCCTCCTTCCTGCCAGCGACGCCGTCGTGTCGCGCGCCGTCGTCCCGGTCCCTGCCGCACGTGCCGTGAGCTTGCTGCCGCGAAACCGCTCGGCCGCGATCGGCGTTGCCATCGTCGCGGCCCTCGTACTGTTCGCGATCCTCGGGCCGCTGCTCACCAGCCACGATCCCTACCAGAGCGACTTCGAGCACGGCCTCGGCCCCACGCTGCTGCCCGTCGGCCCGAGCGGCCGCTTCTGGCTCGGCGCCGACCGCCTCTTCCGCGACGAGCTGAGTCGGCTCGCGGTGGGGGCCCGCATCTCGCTGTTCATCGGGATCGCAGCCACGCTCATTGCCACGGCGATCGGGACCCTGGTCGGTCTGGTTGCCGGGTGGTTCGAGGGGCGCCTCGTCGACACCGTCCTCATGCGCGCGGTCGACGTGGGGCTCGCCTTCCCGTTCCTCCTGCTGGTCATGGCGCTGGGCGCTGCGCTCGATCGCACCACGCCCGTCACCATCCTCCTCACGCTCGGTCTCACCGGCTGGCTAGGGACGGCGCGGATCGTCCGCGCGAAGACGATGCAGCTCCGGAACCTCGACTTCGTCACCGCCTCGCGCGCGCTCGGGCAGACCACGCCGCGGATCATCGTGCGGCACGTGCTGCCGAACATCGCCGGGCCGCTGCTGATCGTCGCCACCGTGTCGGTCGCGCAGATGATCCTCGCCGAGAGCGTGCTCGCCTACCTCGGCGGCGGGATCGCGCCGCCCACCCCCACCTGGGGGCACATGCTCTTCGAGGGCCAGGACTACATCACGACCTCGCCCTGGATCGCGCTCGCGCCCGGCCTGGCGATCATGGCGAGCGTGCTCGGCTTCAACCTGCTCGGGGAGGGGCTGCGCGATGCGCTCGATCCTCGCAAGACCTAGCGCGCTCGCGCTGGCCGGCGCGCTGCTGCTCGGCTGCTCCTCGGAGCTGCCCGCGCCCATTCCCACCGCGCACCCCGAGAGCGTGACGCCGCGACGCGGCGGCTCGATCACGTCCGCCAGCTTCGGCAACATCCGCACGCTCGACCCGGCGAACGTGGGCGACGGCCTCGTGACGCAGGTGCTCGAGGGGCTCTTCGCCGGCCTCGTCGACTACGACCTCGATGGCAAGATCACGCCGGACCTCGCCGATCACTGGACGACCTCGGGCGACGGCAAGGACATCCGCTTCGTGCTGCGCGAGGGCGTGCGCTTCCACGACGGCGAGGAAGTCACCGCCGACGACGTGCTGCGGTCGGTCGAGCGCTCGCTTCATCCTTCCTCGCCGAATCCGTTCTCCGCCTACTTCTCCTCGCTGCGCGGCTACGAGGACTACGTCTCGAAGAAGACCGAGCACCTCGCGGGGGTGAGCGTCGAGGGGCGCTACGTCGTCACGTTCCACCTCGACAGCCCCGACGCCGCGTTCCTCCCGCTGCTCGCGATGCAGCCGCTCCGGCCGGTGTGCAAGAGCGCGGGCACGCGCTACGTGGACACCTGGCACCCGTGCGGCGCCGGCCCCTACAAGCTCCTGCCCGGCGGCTGGGATCGCGGCCGGCAGATCACGCTGGTGCGGCACGAGGGCTACTTCCGCCCCGGCCTCCCCTACCTCGACCAGGTGCGCCTCGTCTTCCAGGTGAACTTCAACGCGCAGCGCTTCAAGTTCGTGGCGGGCGACCTCGACATCCTGCGCGACTTCCTGGCGCCGGATCTCCTCAAATTCCAGGCCGATCCGCGCTGGAAGGGCTTCGGCGAGTACGAGGTCGACAAGCAGATCGGCGGCCTCGCGATGAACACCGAGATGCCGCCCTTCGACAACATCGAGATCCGGCGCGCGGTCTCGAGCGCGATCGATCGCGATCAGGTGCGACTCATCCGCGCCGCCAACATGCGCGCCGCCGACCGGCCCGTGCCGCCGGGCGTCGAGGGCTACGACCCGAGCTTCAAGGGCCAGACCTACGACTACGCGGCCGCGCTCGAGCACATGAGGCGCGCCGGCTACCCGTACGACCCGGTCACGCGGACCGGCGGCTGGCCGCACGTGATCCCCTACCTCGCGTACTCGATGAGCCTCGACGAGTACCTCTCGCAGATCGTCCAGCAGATGCTGGCGAAGATCGGGATCCGCATCGACATCCGCATCGTGAACTACGGGGCGCTCATCGCGATGCGCGGCCGCCGCCACACCGTGCCCTTCGGGCCGGGCTTCTGGATGCAGGACTACCCGGAGGCGGGCAGCTTCCTCGAGCCGCTGTTCACGTCGCGCGCCATCAACGAAGGCGACTCGAACAACTGGTCGTTCTACAAGAACCCGCGGGTCGACGACCTCGTCGACCACGCGAAGCACGAGCTCGACCTCGATCGCCGCAAGAAGCTCTACTCCGAGGCGCAGGCGCTCATCTGCGACGAGGCCCCCTGGGCCTTCACCCACTTCTACCGCTTCTACGCGCAGTGGCAGCCGTACGTGCACGACTACCGGCCGCACCCGATGTGGACGAGCGACCTCACGCGTACCTGGGTCGACCGCACCGCGGGGCCGGTCGCCGCCCGCGCCATCTTCACCGGCGACGCCATGGCGAAGCTCTTCGGAGACCGCAAGTGATCCGCAAGCTGGGACGACGCCTGGTCTGGGCGGTGTTCGTGGTGTGGGCGACGGTCTCGCTCGCGTTCCTGGTGAACTTCGCGCTCCCGTCCGATCCCGCGCGCATGGTGGCGGGCCCGCAGGCGCGCCCGGCGGACGTCGCGCGCATCCGCACCGAGCTCGGACTCGACCGAGCGCTACCCGTGCAGTATGCACGCTTCATGGGGCGGCTCGCGCACCTCGGGCCGAGCGAGATCGAGCGGGGCGACAAGGACCACTCCTCGTGCGCGGCGGTGGTCTGGCGCCTGCACGTGGACCTCGGGAAGAGCTACCAGCAGCGGCGCCCGGTGGTGACGATCCTGATCGAGCGCCTCCCGCGGACGGTGCTGCTGGCCGTCGCGGCGGCGCTGGTGCAGGTGGCGTTCGGTGTGGCGGCGGGCGTGCTCGCGGCGTCGCGCAAGCGTACAGCGGTCGATCACCTCACGGTCTCGGCCAGCCTGATCGGCGTGAGCGCACCGACGTTCGTGATCGGTCTCTTCCTCCAGTGGCTGCTCGCCTACCGCTTGCGCCTCTTGCCGCTCGATGGCTACGGCGAGACGATCCCCGAGCGCCTCGCCAGCGTGGTGCTCCCCGCGCTGACCCTCGGCATCTTCGGCGCGGCCTACTACACGCGCATGGTGCGTGACGAGATGATCGGCCAGCTCTCGCAGGACTACGTGCGCACCGCGCTGGCGAAGGGCCTCTCGCGCCGCGCGGTGCTCGTGCGCCATGCGCTCCGCAACGCGCTCATGCCGATCGTCACCATCCTGGGCCTCGAGGTGGGCACGCTGGTGGGCGGCGCGATCGTGACGGAGTCGATCTTCCGCTGGCCGGGGATCGGCTCGCTGAGCGTGACCGCGATGCTCGACCGCGACGGGCCGGTGGTGATGGGGTGCGTGATCGTCACCGCGCTCGCGGTCGTGATCTCGACGATCGCGGTCGACCTCGCGTACGGATTCCTCGACCCGCGCTCGCGGGCGATCCGTTGAGCGCGTTCGCCGACCGCGACCTCTCGCCGCGTCGAGGGGGCCTTCCGTCGACCCTCGCCTCGATCTGGTGAAGATCCTTCATCGTCGTCCGTCGCCCGCCAGCGTGCTTCGCCGCCCCTGGGAGCGCCGACCGCGACCTCGACGTGCTCACGCAGGGCGGCGGCTCGCCGGCAGCGCGGCACGCGAGTTGCGGACACCCCTCAGGGGCGCACGCCCGCCCGGGGGCGCACGCCCGCGCCGGGGAGCCGCGGTCGATGATGAAGGATCTTCACCAATTCGCGGACACCCCCATCGGCCCATCGGGGGTGCGGCGCGCCCGCTCATTCGGGTGGGAGGCCGGCCAGCGAGCGGCACTCCGCGACCTTCGGGCCCGTCGCTTGCTTTGCGCAGGAGCGGTACGCCTGCTGCGCCTGCGCCTTGTTGCCGAGGCTGTGGTACGCGGCGCCGAGAGTGAGCCACGCCTCCGCGTTCGAAGGGTCGCGCTTCGTCGCCTTCCACGCGAGCTCCGCAGCGCGGCTCGCTGCGCCCGCGTTGCCTTCCTTCTCGAGCGCCTTCTGCGCCGCCTGCGTGAAGCTCTCGGAGGCCGCCACCGCCGACGCGTCCGGCGTCTCCACCGGCGCCGCCGGACCGGCGTCCACGTTCACGCGTGCCGGCGCGACGGCAACGCCGCCGCCGCCGCCCGTGGAGATGGGCGGAGGCGCGACGAGCGCGGGCTCGATGCCGGGTGCCGGGTTCAGGGCGACCGACGACGCCGGGGCGCTGGCGGTCGTCGTGGCAACTGCAGCGGTGTCGACCGCGGTCGTCGTGGTCGTGCCCGTGGGCGCCGTCACCGCGGTCGACGGCAGGCCCGGATCGGCGGAGGCCGCCGCTACCGCCGCGTCGCGGAGCGGCAGGCCGAGATCCTTCGCGGTGTCGTGATCGCCGCGATACGCGTATCGTACATACACAGCGAGCGCGGCGAACGTGATGGTCACCGCCATGAGCGCGACCGCGACGCCCTTGCCGCTCATGCGCTTCACCGAGGGCCGCGGCTCCTCTTCCGTGGCCGACTCGAGCCACGCCGGCCCGACCCAGTCGTCGTCCGCGTCTTCCTCGGGCTCGCTTTCGTCTGGCTGCGCCGCGAGGATCTCCTCGACCGAGCTCGCCGCCGGATCGACGATCTCGAGATCGCGCGCCGAGAGGTTCGTCACGCTGGAGGCGCGACTCGAGTCGCTCGCGGGCGGGCGCGCGCTCTCCTTCCGCGCATCCCAGTCGATGGCGGCGCTCGACTTCGCGAACACCATCTCGCCCGACGTGGGCGCGGCCGGAACCGCGCCCGAGATCGGGTCGGCGGCGGGGATCGGCGCGAGGCCGCTCGGCGGACCACCCGAGGGATCGATCTTGCCGAGCACCACGATCGAGTCGCCATGGAGCGGGCCGCTGTCCTCGGGCTCGGCCGCGGCGGCCGCGGTCACCGCCGGCCGCGGCACGCTCGGCGGCTTGCTCGCCGCGCGGCTGCTCGTCGGCTTGCTGTCCCGAACCTCGTCCATCGACATCGCGGCCATCGGCTGCGTCTTGCTGCCCAACGGATCCACCGAGGGCGCCTGCCCGGCCGGCTGCGCCACCTGCGCGATCGCGGGCAGCCGCAGGGTGCGGCTCTCTCCGCCCGGCCCGCGGATCGCCGCGGGGTTGTAGGGCTTCGAGCGCGCGCGGCCACCATGCGAGAGGCGCGGTGGGTGCGCGGTCTGCGGCCGTCCGTCGTCGCTGGGCAGCGGCATGGGGCGCGTATCCACCGCGCGCGTCATCGGTGGGTCGGACGTCATGGGCGTGGGCTCGATCGACGGCGGCGGCGTGGCCGTGGGATCGACCACCACGCCCGGATGCTCGCGCACCGGCGCGATGCGCTGCGGAGGCGGCGCCACCGACTGCGACGTCGCAGGCATGAGCAGACCCTCGAAGTACAGCTTGGAGAGCGTCGTCATCGTCGAGAGATCCTCGAACGGTGACTCGTCGACGACCTCCATCAGCGTGTGATGGCCGTCGAGGAGGCGGAGGATCCCGTTCAGCTCGTCGGGGATCTCGCTGAGGCGCTCGCTCAGGCGCTCGTGATCGACCTCGAAATACGCGGTGAGCGGCGGCAGCTGCTCGATGAGGCGGCCCCACTCGTCGGCGCGGCGCATGCCCTCCATCACCAGGACGGCGGTGGCGGCCTCGACCACCTCCTCGCGATCGACGGGCCCGAAGTCGACCTCGAAGTCGGCCTCGCTCCACACGAGCATGCGGTAGACCGCCTCCTCGCCGCGGAGCGAGCCCGCCTCCGCGTCGACCATGCGACCGTCGCGGAACCACACGTAGCCCATGCGGCTGCCGCTCTTGAACGTGATCATCCCGCTCTTGCGCGAGATCTCGAACGTCTGGAGCAGGTCCACGACGGTCATGTCCTCGATCGAGCCGGCGAAGCGAGTCTTCAGGGTGGCCGAGCCGCGCTGGTCGGAGAGCGTCTCCTGCGTGCG
>JAYTBL010000550.1:0-3913 GCA_043736975.1 Polyangiaceae bacterium | reverse complement strand
CGCACTTCTTGCCGACGCAGGTGCTGCTCTCGTTGCACGGCACGCCCGAGCAGACGGGGTCGAGGACGATGGGCAACGTGGCCGCGGTGTAGTCGGCGAACGCGAAGCGGCGGCGAGCGACGATGCAGCCTGGCGCGAAATTCGGTGCGATGCAGCCGGCGACCTTCACGCCGCCGAAGGCAGCGACTACCACCACCGCGCCGCTTCCGCCGCCCGGCGTGACGACGAGCGTACCGATGGTGCGCGAGCTCGCGCCTTCCAGGCAGGCGCTGGTGCTCGCGGTGGCGTAGCGGATCCCCGGCGCGTCGAGCGCGGCGCGGCGCTCGGCCTCGCGCGAGTCAGCCGCGACGACGATCTCGACGCCGCGCATGTCGGCGCAGACCACGCCCGTGGGAATGTCGAGCGTGACCGGCGTGGGGTCGGGCAGCCGTCGGCAAAGAGCGCGACCGCCGGCAGCGCGCCGCCGATCGAAAGCCACCTGGACCTCACCCGCGTCGTTTCACGGTAGCCGGTTTCGCGGGCACGCGCTGCGCCGCGCGCTGCAGCGCGCAGGATTCTCGAGAGAGCTGAGGATGTACGGCCCGCCGCAGCCGTTCGCCGCCGCCCTCGACGACGGCTGGGAGACGGTCGACATCCAACCCGACCTCCTCGGCTCGCCCGCGACCGCCGCCGCTACCGATCTCGCGCAGCGACTGCGGGCCTTCGCGCCCGACCTCCTCGTCGTCGACCTGTTCTGGGCGCCGCTCCGTCACATCCTCCCGCTGCCGGGCTGCGAGTGCTGGCTGCTGCTGCGCTCGGCGCCTCCCACGTGGCTCGACGGCCCGCCCGGTGCGCGCTTCGAGAGCATGCAATACACACGGATCGCATCCGTCGAGCCCATCTCGTCGGGCGCGCTCACGGACCGGATCGATCCCTTGGTCATGGTCAACCCCGAGGAGCGCGAGCCGCCCGGAGCGCTACGGCGCCGCCTCGGGATCGACGAGGGCCCGCGGCTCGTGGGGGCGATGCACGCCGGCCACCAGGGCGAGCTCGCCACGTTCGCGCCCGAGCCGCAGCCCGGCGAGGTCCTCGTACGCTTCGATCTGTGGGCAGAGGGCGCGCTCTTCCCCGTCTGCGGGGCGGTTAGGAGGGTTCGTCCCCCTCGCGTGGGTCGCGCCCGCGCGTGGTTTCGGGTAAGAGCCGCGCATGGCACGACCGGGGTGGATCCTGACGGCGCTCGCGCTCCTGCTCGCGCCGGCCTGCTACGACTCCCAGTGGGGTCAGCAGAAGGCCGCGCAGCAGCGGGGCGCCGCGCGCGTAGCGCCCGCCGCCCTGGTCGCGGAGGGCAGCGGCCCGCCGCCTTCGGTGCACAACGCCGCGGCGAGGACGCAGAAGCTCCGGGTGCGGGCGCTCGTCACGCGCAGCTTCACCGCGCAGGTCGTCGACACGCCGCGCTACCTGCGCGACGTCTTCGACGATCTCAACCCCATCACCGAGCGCGATCTGGGCGTCCATCTCGAGCTCGCCGAGACGCGCCCCTGGGAGCTGGTCGACGAGGACGACATCGAGAAGGCGCACGCGGCAGTGCGCGCCAAGGACCCCGGCGACGACGTCGACTGGGTCGCCGGCTTCATCGGCTCGCTGCCGCGCGCCACGCGATCGTTCCACGAGCTCGGCAAGGGGACGCTCGTCGGCAAGCACGTCGTGGTGCGCGCGCCGAGCAGCGCCGAGCGGCACGACGCCATCGAGCGGTCGTTCAGCGAGCTCTCCGAGGAGCAGCGGCGCGATCTCGAGAAGAGCATCCGCCGCCATCGCGCGACGGCGATCTTCCTGCACGAGCTGGGGCACACGCTGGGATCGGTGCACGAGACCTCGCCGCAAAGCATCATGTTCCCCGAGTACAACCCGAAGATGGCCGCGTTCGGGCCGAGCGCCAACGAGGTGATGCGCGCGGCGATCGGCAAGCACGGCGCGAGCGAGATCGAGATCGATCGCGAGGTGGCGACCGCGCTCGAGCGCGCGCCGGCCGGCGCGTTCGTCGACGCGGAGCGCGTCGACCTCGTGCAGCGCCTCAGGATGCGGATCGCCGTGGCCACGAAGCCGCCGGCCCGGGGCGCGCCCGCGGCGAGCCCGGCGGCGCCCAGCGCGGCGGCGAAGGCCCCGGCCGAGGTGGAGGTGCCGGAGACCCCGGAGCTGAGGAGCGCGGACCGCGAGCGCTTCGTGGAGGCGTTCTGGGCGGCGGCCCGGGGCGACAACGCGGGCGCGTGGAGCGTGGGCAAGCCGCTCTTCGGCGGCTACCCGGGGTCGATGAGCGTGCAGGATCTACGATGTCAGGTGGCGTCGCGCAGCATGCCGTTCGACGGCGCGCGCAAGGAGTGCGCGCTGCTCATGAGGCTCTCGACCGCCGTCCCCAAGTGATCCGACCCCTTCCCCGCGGCTGACGTCGACCCCATGTACCTGGTGCATGCCCGACGAACGTGACCGCGCTGCTCCGCCTGCCGGTCTCTGGAGCCGCTCGCGCAGCGTCCTCGCGCTGGCTGCCGGCGTCGCTGGGCAGGAGCTTCGGCACGAGGTGCGCTCGCGCTTCGGTGCGGCCGAGAAGCTCGCCCCGTCCAAGCTGCGGGCGCGCATCGAGCAGGCGAAGCTCATGGCGGAGAGCCTCGGCCGCCTGAAGGGCGCGTTCATGAAGGCGGGTCAGCTCCTCTCGATCGACGCGGGCGATCTCCTCCCGCCCGAGGCGATCGAGATCCTGTCGAAGCTCCAGGGCAACGCAGAGCCCGTCGACTTCGCCATCATGCGCAAGGTGCTCGAGACCGAGCTCGGCGCAGAGGGCCTTTCCGCGCTCGTCGACCTCGAGCCCACGCCCGCCGCATCGGCGAGCATCGGGCAGGTCCATCGCGCGCGGGTGGACGGCGCTCCGGTGGCGGTGAAGATCCAGTACCCAGGCATCGCCGAGAGCATCGACGCCGACATCGCGCTCCTCCAGAAGCTCGGCGGCAGCTGGCTCACCATCACGGGCCGCGACATCGATCTCGCGGCGACGTTCGCCGAGCTCGCAGCCATTCTGCACTTCGAGGCCGACTACGTCCGCGAGCGAACCTACCTCGAGCGGTTCGGCGCGCTGGTCGCTGACGACGCTCGCTTCGAGGTGCCGCGCGCGCTTCCCGCGCTCTCGACGTCCAAGGTCCTCACGATGTCGTGGGCGGAAGGCCTCCCGCTGAGCGGGTGGATCCAGAGCGGACCGACGCGCGAGGAGCGAGACGCCTTCGCGGCAGCGGTGCTCGATCTGTACTGCCTCGAGTTCTTCCGCTGGGGCATCGTGCAGACCGACCCCAACTTCGGCAATTTTCTGGTTCGCCCGGCAGAGCGGCGGACCGTACTCCTCGATTTCGGCGCGACCGTCGAGTACAGCGCCGCGTTCCGCGCCGAGTACGTCGAGCTCCTGCGCGCCGTGGCGACCGGCGAGCGCGCGCGGATCCTCGAGGCCGGCATCGCGTTCGAGCTCCTCGACGCGCGCGAGTCGACGGGCACGCAGGACCTCTTCGTGGAGATGCTGCGCAGCGCGTCCGAGCCGTTCGAGGCGCGGAGCCAGCCGTTCGTCTTCCAGAACGCGGAGTACGGGGCGCGCTCGCAGGACGTCGTGCGGCGCTTCGTGACGAGCCTGCGCTTCTCCCCACCACCGCGGCGTCTGCTCTTCTTGCACCGGAAGCTGGGCGGCATCTTCCAGCTGCTGAAGCGGCTCGAGTGCCGGCTGGATCTCACGCCGTACTGGGAACGAATGGTCGCCGGCGGTACCAACGCCTGAGCGCGCGCCTCAGTCGGCGGTCGGAGGCGCGAGCAGCGACCTCCGCAGCGCACCGAGGGTGCGCGCGAAGACGGCGGGGTCACCGGTTCCGGCGGCGACTACCAGCGCGCCCTCGAGGCGGACCACGAG
>JAYTBL010000549.1:0-3917 GCA_043736975.1 Polyangiaceae bacterium | reverse complement strand
AAGAGCTCGCGCGCGAGAGCGACGTCGATGGTGAGCCGCGGCGCCTCCAGCCGAAGCTCACCCCTCGCCACGGCGCGGAGGCGCTCGAGGGACCTCCTGGCGCGTGCGAGCGGCATCGACGAGCAACCTAACAGCTCACCGCGGAGGGCAGACAGCGGGAACTATCGGCTCTGCTCCGCTCGCGGCGGTTCGCTGTCGTCGTTCAGCGCGAGAGGACGAAGTCCCAGAGCTGGCGAGGTTCGCCGTGGCACTCGTCGTCGACCAGCTTGCCCCGCGACGTGATGGCGAGACAGTGAGCGTTGTCGCGAAACATGATCTCGTGATGCCCGCCGTGTGGAATCACGAGCCAGTGCTGGTCCTGACTGCTCGCGTCGCAGTTCTCCTCGATGACACCGTTGCCGTGGTCGGTCAGGCACAACCCGGCATCGTTGACCTGGAGCTGAAACATCCGGCCCCCGCGCAGCGGTAAGAGAGTCCATCGTTGCGACGAGCGCCCCCGGTCATCGTCGACGCCTACGAAAGCGTCGGCCACGACCTTGGGGCCCGTGATTACCTCGCCGTCTTGCGCGTTTCGTATGGCGTAGGCGAGGCCCCCGCGCGGCGCCGCCGGCGGCACGCTGAGCGCAGGGATTGGATAGCCCGGCGCGCGCGCTTCGACCTCGCGCGGGTGCTCGATCAGACATCCAGTGAGGGTCGCAAGCGCGACGACGACGAGCGAATAGCGGGTCACGAGCGACCGGCGATGCGTCACTTGCACGGGCACAAACCGAGAGAGCGATCCTTGATTCATGGTGAAGACCTCCAGCTGAGCCTCCTTGGACTGTGGGGCGTTCGCACGACGCAACAAGCGTTCTGCGCCAAGATATTCAGGTCAAAGTCACGTCGCGAGCGTCGCGTTCAGCGACACTCGGGGCGACAGGACCGCGACGGCGGGCGCAACATACGTGGCAACTGCGGGGCCGCGAACCTGCGCGCGGCGGAAGCGAGTCCACCAAGGAACATATGGGGGGCGGCGCGCGTATCGTGTGAGGGCCTGATCATGGTCACGCTCGCCGACAGCCTGCTCTGGACGACCGAGGCGCGGGCCTGCGTCCTGCCGCGACGGCGCCACGGGGCCCGGCAGGCGCTGCCCGCCGGTCGCGTGGCGCGCGACGCGATTCATGCGGTCTACACGCTTCGCCGCGACGCCATCGTCCGCGGGGCGACGCACGCCGACTC
The DNA here is from genome assembly GCA_043736975.1 of Polyangiaceae bacterium. Taxonomy (GTDB): domain Bacteria; phylum Myxococcota_A; class Polyangia; order Polyangiales; family Polyangiaceae; genus Labilithrix. Next base: position 2,699 of record JAYTBL010000549.1, on the reverse strand, counting down.
CGAGCACGCGCCGCTGCAGCAGAAGGCCATCGCGCATCTCGACGGCGACGGTCCGTTCGTCGCCGTGGCGGCAGCAGCGGCGGCGCACCTGGTGCAGTTCGAGCTCGAGCCGCGACCCGGGCTGACCGGGGCGTCGCTGTCGGGCCACTTCGTCGATGCCTGGCTGGAGCAGGGCGGCGCGGCGCTCGCCGTGCTCGCCTGCGCCACCACCACCGCCGTTCGCGCGCGGCGCGATCCCGGTGATCGCTCGCTGGTCCTCGATCGCTACGTCTCGCTGATGCAGTACGGCGAGCCGGTCCGCGAGCCGGCCGAGCGCCGCTGGACTGCGCTCCGCGCGCGCCTCGCGACCATGCCCGACGCCGACTACGCCGCCGCCCGCGACGCGGCGGCGAAGCTCCTGCCCGGCGCGTCGCCACGGCTCGCCGCGCGCCTCGTGTACGCGTTCCCCGACGAGACCGCGTGGAGCGCGGCCCTCGCGCGAACGTTGCTCGCCGGCAGCGACCACGCGCACTTCGACCTGGTGCTCGCGTCGCTCGCGGACGCCCAGCTGGTGTCGGAGATCATCGAGCACTTCCACGGCGGCGCGTACCAGCTCGCGCCGCACGTGTACGACCTCGCGGATGCGCTGCAGCTCGACGCCGCAGGCGCGCTGGTGGCGATCGCCGAGAGCGCCGCCGACGTGCACTGGGGGGTAGAGAGCGAGCGCCGCGAGTCGGCGGCGGCGGTGGCGCTCGTGCCCACGCCAGAGGTGGCGGCGTGGCTCGCCGCGCGCCTCGACGACAAGGCGATCCGCGCGCCGGCCTCGCAGTTCTTCGCGCGCGCTCCGCGGCTCGCGATCACGACGCTCGCGCCGGTCGTGGCGGGTCCCGCAGGCAAGAAGAAGACGAGCCACGAGCACGCCGCGGCGCTCCTCTCGAGCGTGGTACGCGCCGCCCCGGACGAGGCTCGCGCGGCGGCCGAGCAGCTCACGGGTCCCGCGGGACGGCTGGTGCTCGATCTGGTGGCGCGCACCGCGGTCGTGGCGGAGGCCGAGCCCAGCGCGCTGCCTCCGGTGCTCGCAGCACCGCCGTGGGCGAGCGGTCGGCCGCGATCGAAGAAGAAGAAATCGAAGCCGATCGAGCTCGCGCCGCTGCCGTTCGAGGAGCACCTGGTGGAGGGCACGGCGCAGGACTACCCCGCGGTGATCGATGAGACCGCAGCCCTCGCGAGGATCGAGAAGGAGCTCGCGGCAGGGAGCCACGTGTTCCTCTTCCAGCTCGCGACGGTACCGCGCACGACGGCGCTTTCGCTGCTCGAGCGCCATCCCGCGTCCGCCTGGTGCAAGAGCTACCGGTTCGACCAGGATCTCGCGGTCACGCTGGCGCGGGTCGGGATCGACGCGCTGGGATCGCTCCTGCGCTTCGCGAAGGAGAGGCCCGGCGAGGTCGCGGCCGGCCTCGAGGCCGCCGTCTCCCCCCGCGTCGCGCCGATCATGGCGCACGTGCTCACGCGCCTCCGCAAGACCCGACGCGTCGCGGAGCGCTGGCTGGTCCGGCATCCGCGCGCGGCGGCCCTCGGGCTTCTGCCCGAGCTCGTCGGCAAGGGCAGCGATGCGAAGGCGCGTGCCCACGCGGCGCGCGCGCTCCGCTTCCTCGCGGCCCGGGGCAAGGCCGACGTGCTCGCCGAGGTCGCGGCTCGGTACGGCGCCCCCTGCGCTGGCGCGCTCGCCGAGGCGCTGACAAACGATACGCTCGCCGACAGCGCGCCCACCAGGCCGCCGGTGCTCCCCTCGTGGCTCGCCGTCGGCTCGCTCCCGCGGCCGCGGCTCTCCGGAGCGCCGACTCGGTCGCTACCGCTCGTCGCCGTGCAGAGCCTCTGCGAGATGCTCGCCTTCACCGATCCCGAGGAGCCGTACGAGGGCCTCGAGCAGGTACGCGAGACGTGCGACGCGGTGTCCCTGGGCGAGCTCGGCTGGGGCATCTTCGAGGCCTGGTGCCTCGCCGGAAATCCCATGGATGAGAAGTGGGCGTTCTTCGCGATCGGTCACCTCGGTCGCGACGATCACGCGCACCGCATCGCTGCCCTGGTGCGCCAGTGGCCGAGCGACGGCGCGTTCCCGCGCGCGGTGCTGGGGCTCGACGTGCTCGCGACCATGAAGAGCGACGCCGCCTTCATGCTCCTGCACGGCATCGCCGAGAAGGTGAAGAGCCGCCCCCTCCAGCAGAAGGCGCGCGAGAAGATGGAGTCGGTCGCGGAGTCGCTCGGGCTCGGCACCGAGGAGCTCGCCGATCGCCTCGTCCCCACGCTGGGTCTCGATGACGACGGCTCGCGCGTCCTCGACTTCGGCGCGCGCTCGTTCCGCGTCGGCTTCGACGAGCACCTGCGCCCCTTCGTGCGCGACGCCGAGGGCGCGCGGCTCGCCGAGCTCCCCAAGCCGGGCAAGAGCGACGACGAGGCCAAGGCCGCAGCCTCGGGCGCGGAGTGGAAGGCCATCAAGAAGGCGGCCAAGGCCGCAGCCGGGCAGCAGCTGGAACGCTTGCAGAATGCAATGGTCGCACAGCGTCGCTGGGAGCAGGCCGCGTTCGCGACCTACCTCGTCGCCCATCCGCTGGTCACCCACCTCGTTCGGCGCCTCGTGTTCGGCGCGTACGACGAGGGCGGCGCGCTGCTCACCACGTTCCGGGTCGCCGAGGACGGTACCTATGCCGACCCCGACGACC
>JAYTBL010000548.1:0-3922 GCA_043736975.1 Polyangiaceae bacterium | reverse complement strand
GTGATCTCGCGGAAGCCGAGCGCGCCGAGGTCCACGCGTACCGCCTCTGCGCCGCTGACCGCCAGGCTCGCGGCATAGAGCGCCGGCTCGCCGTGCGGGTGCGGCCACCACCGATCGACGACCGGGATCGCAAGGTGACCCGCGAACATGCCGTCACCGGTCTGCTGGAGCGCCACGCGGTGGCGGCTCTCGCCGCGCTCGACGACGAGCGCGATCGGTCCCGGCGCGCGCCCATCGGACGCAAGCGTCCGTACGCGGCACGCCACGTCGACGACGCCGCCTGCGCCCGCGACCCGCGCCGTGAGGCGCAGATCGTCGATGGCGAAGCCGCGGCGCTGCTCCACCGCTACCGGCCGCCACGGCCCGACCGGCGCGACGGGCGGTGACCAGCCCGGCGTGCGCCCGAGCAGGGTGGTGCGGAACCAGCGGAGCTGCTGGTTCTCGATCATCGGCGCGCGCCAGCGGGGCCGCGGCCGGCGCGCGCCGAGCAGCGCGTCGAGCGACCGGCAGCGCACGACCAGCTCGCCGCCCGCGCCGGCCAGGATCCGCTCGTGGCCGCGGAACATGTTGTCGCTCGAGAGGAGCGGCGCGCCGTCGAGCCAGGCGTCGGCGACGGTCGCGAGGCCGCCGATCCGCAGCGCCAGCTCCTCGCCCGGCGCGGCTGCGATCGCGGGGAGCCGCGTGCGGAACCACCAGTCCTCGGCGTCGAGCCTGCGCGACGGGGCCGCGTCGCTCGCGAGCGAGGTCCCGACCAGGGCCGCGGCGGTCGTGGCTGCGCCGTCCGCGCGGAGACTCCAGTCGAGCGCCGAAGACGCCGGATCGAGCGCGGCGCCGGGCGCGGTGCTGCACGCCTCCCAGCCGGACACCGGGTGGCTCGCGTGGCTCGCGTGTCCAGAGGCGCGGATGCGGTGGCTCACTCCGGACGAGTCTACCGTCAGAGCGCTTTGCGGACGAAGATGTCTTCCAGCGTCTCGCGCTTCGGGTGCAGCGACTCGATGCGCAGCTTCGACGCCAGCGCGCGCTCCAGGATCGTCCGCACGCCGTCGTCGCCCTGAACGTCCAGCACCAGCGACTTACCGAGGCGCTCCGCCGTCGTCGCCAGCGCGGCGAGGTCGGCGACCAGCTCGTCGGGGACGTCCACGAGCGTGATCTCGCTGCGGCGCGAGTCCGAGCCCAGGAGATCCTGCATGGAGCCGCCCGCCACCACCTCGCCCTTGCGCAGGATGCAGACGTGGTCGCACAGCAGCTCGACGTCGCTGAGGATGTGGCTCGAGAAGAACACCGTGCGCCCCGCGCGTGACTCCTCGACGATCAGATCGCGGACCTCCTTGCGGCCCACGGGATCGAGGCCGCTCATCGGCTCGTCGAGGATGAGCAGCTCGGGGGAGTGCACGAGCGCCGCCGCGAGCCCCGTGCGCTGCAGCATGCCCTTGGAGAGCGCGCCCACGCGGCGGTCCATCGCGTAGGTGATGCCGACGCGATCGATGACGCGCTCCACCGCGGCGTGCAGCGCCTTGCCGGAGAGGCCGTTCAAGCGCCCGCACAGCGAGACGAACTCGCGCGGCGTTAGGTACGGATAGACGTAGGGGTTCTCGGGCAGGAAGCCGACCTTGCCCATCGCGTCAGGGGAGGGGACGGGCTCGCCGAGGATGGTGGCCTTGCCGCCGGTGGGGAAGATGAGCCCGGTGAGCATCTTGATGGTGGTGGTCTTCCCCGCGCCGTTGGGGCCCAGGAAGCCGAAGATGTCGCCGCGCCGCACCTCGAAGGAGACGCCGCGGACCGCCTCCACCTTCGCGCCCGTGAAGGGCTTCACGAACGTCTTGGCGAGCTTCTCGACGGACAGCGCCGTCTCGGACTTCTTCACCGTCACTCCTCTTCACGGCCAGGCGGGGCGGCCTCGGGCGCCGCCGGTCCGCCGCTGTACTCGTGCAGCTTGTACTGGATCTTGCGCGGTGAGACCCCGAGGATGCCCGCGGCCTTCGAGGTCGAGCCCCCGCACGCCTCGAGCGTCTTCAGGATCGCGTAGCGCTCGAGATCCTGGATGGTCGACCCGGGGATGGGCGGCGGGCCGTCGCGCTGGTCGGCCGGGACGAGCGATGGCGGGAGGTGCCGCACGTCGACCTGGGGGCCCTCGCAGAGGACCACCGCGCGCTCGATGACGTTCTCGAGCTCGCGCACGTTGCCTGGCCAGTCGTAGCTCGCGAGCACCTTGAGCGCCTCCTCGGTGATGCCCTCGATGTTGCGCCCGTTCTCCTTCGCGTAGCGGCCGAGAAAGAAGCTTGCCAGAGGGCCGATGTCGGCGCGCTTCTCGCGCAGCGGCGGCAGCTCCACCGCGATGACGTTGAGCCGGTAGTAGAGGTCCTCGCGGAAGTGGCCCTTCTTGATCTCCGCCTTCAGGTCGCGGTTCGTGGCCGCGATGAGGCGGACGTCGACCTTGAGGGTCTCGTTGCCGCCCACGCGCTCGAACTGCTTCTCCTGGAGGAAACGGAGGAGCTTCACCTGGGTTCCCATCGGGATCTCCCCGATCTCGTCGAGGAAGAGCGTCCCGCCGTCGGCCTGCTTGAAGCGGCCCTCGCGGCGGGCGACCGCGCCGGTGAACGCGCCCTTCTCGTGGCCGAACAGCTCGCTCTCGAGCAGCGACTCGGCGAGCGCGGCGCAGTGGAGGCGTACGAACGGGCCCTGCGCGCGGGGGCTCGCGCCGCAGAGCGCTTCGGCGATGAGCTCCTTGCCGGTGCCGGACTCGCCGGTGATGAGGACGCTCGCCTTGCTGGGCCCGACCTGGGCGACGAGGTCGAGCACGGCCCGCATCTTCAGGTCCTCGGTCACGATGTGCCCGAACGCGTTGCGCTCCCTGAGGCGATCGCGGAGGGCGTGGGTCTCCTGGAGGAGCTTGGCCTTCTCCATCGCGCGGTCGACGACGGCCGAGAGCGCCTCGTAGTCGAGGGGCTTGGTGAGGTAGTTCTCCGCGCCCTTCTTGATGGCCGAGACCGCGCTGGAGATGGTCCCGAAGGCGGTCATCACCACGAAGACGGTCTGCGGCGAGGCGCTCTTGGCCTTCTCCATGAAGGCGATGCCGTCGAGGCCGGGCATCTTGAGGTCGGTAAGGACGACGTCCGGGGCGAACTCCTCGAGCTTCCCCAGCGCCTTGAACCCGTCGGCGGCGGTCTCGGTGGCGTAGCCCTCGTCGCGCAGGATCTCGCTGAGCGCGGCCCGCGCGTTGGCCTCGTCGTCGACGACGAGGATGCGACCGCGTGCGGCGCTGCGCGGGGGGACGTCTGCCATCAGCGGGGGAGCTTAGCAGGGAAGCCGAGAAGAGAACCGGGGACAGCCTTCTATTCATGGCTGTTTCGAGACGCTTTCGGCTCGCGGAGACGTGTTACAACTCCCGGCGGTTATTCATGAAGCGAGCCGCTTTCTTCTTCACCTCTTTGCTTCTCCCCCTTGCCTACGCGCTCCCCGCGAACGCGCAGGGCACCGTCACCTTCGGCGGTGGCGCAAGCGCGGGAGGTAGCGCGACACCCGCGAGCACCTCCGGCTCGGCGCGCGCCGCCGGCTCCGGCGATATCCTCGCGAAGGGGACCTCGGGCGGCGAGGACGCCGAGTGGGCCGAGCGCGACTCGAAGATGAATGAAGCGGCGACGCTGACGGGCGGCGTCGGTCTCGTGCACACGCAGCACGCGCAGGGCGGAGCGGTCGGTCAGTTCCGCGTCGGCTTCACCACCGAGTACTTCTCGGCGGGCTTCCTCTGCACCGACTCGTTCCCCTGCCGCGATCCGCGCAGCGCCACCGGCGGCACCCTCCGGACCGACAGCAGCGATCACATCGGCGGGCGCCTCACGCTCTCGATGCAGGTGCTGAAGTGGCTCGAGCCGTACATGTCGACCAGCGCCTTCGCGAACTCGAACACCGCGAACCGTCCCTC
>JAYTBL010000547.1:0-3923 GCA_043736975.1 Polyangiaceae bacterium | reverse complement strand
GCACTGTCGCCGCGATCATGACGGGCATGTAGCTACGCGGCGAAGGCGGGCCGAAGTAGGTCCGGCCGAGAAACTCGATGTTGTAGTAGTCGTGATGGACGTGGAAGTTCACGTACTCCTGGATGCGCGGGAGCGTGTCGTTCCAGAGCCACGGCCAGAGCAGGATGAACACCGCCGGGCCGATGACCGCCATCGCGACGAGCGACGTCGGCACGGGGATGCGCGAGCTGCGCGCCGCATACCGGGACATCGCGCGGCCGTGCACGATGAGCGCATGTGGCAAGAACACTGCGGGCAGCATCCAGGCGTTGTGCTTGGTCTCCAGCGTGAGCCCGTAGACGAGGCCCGCGAGGAGCGCCCAGCTGAGCCCGCCGTCCTTCTCGGAGCGCCAGTAGACGTAGATGCACGTGGTCCACATCGCCATGATGGGCACGTCGAAGCAGGCGAGATGCGCGTGATAGAAGACGCGCGGCATCAGGCCGAGCGCGACGGCCGCGGCCACGCCGGCGCGGCGTGAGTAGGCCTTCGTCGCGAACATGTACGTGACGAAGATGGCGAGGCCCATCATCAGCATGCCCGGGAAGCGGAAGGCGGTGCTGTCGTCGGTGAAGAGCTTCCACTTCTCGTGGAAGAGCATGTGCGAGAGCGCGAACAGGCTCTTCATGAGCGACGGGTGCTCGTGGTTGTTCGACCAGATGGCGTCGATGCTCCCGCGCTCGAGCGCCTTGCGAGGCGCGTTGACGAGCATCTGGAACCAGCGTTCGTATTCGTAGGCGGCCGAGAAGTAGAAGCCCTCGTCGCGCGAGAAGCCGAGGCTGCGCGCGGTCGCGAGGAGCCACGCGACGTACCCGGCCGCGATCCCGCCGCCGACCAGCGGATCGGTGTTCTTCGTGGCCCACGCCCGGGCGCGGGTCCCGAGGTCAGGCTCCTTCGCCAGCGGCTCGGCCTTCACCGCCGGCTCCTCGGCCGCGGGTTGCTTCTTCTTCCGCGTGCTCAGCGAGGCGGCCTGATCCTGCTTCTGCGCGTCGTCGTCGCGGGGCACGCTGGGCGGGTTGGTGTTGCGCTCGCGCTCCGGCTGATCGAGCTTCTGCGCGTCGTCCTCGCGCGGCGCGGCCGGCGGCTCGGTGATGCGCTCGCGCTCGTCGTCGTCGGGTGCATCGCTCATGGGACGTCCCTGGTGTCGGCTTCGAAGCAATAGGAGCGCGGCGTCGCGGCGCCGACCTCGGCCACGAGATCCCCCTTCTGGCCCACCAGCTCGGGGGTCGGGAGCTCGAAGCCCGTCCAGCCGGCGCCGACGCGGTGCGCGTTCTGGCCGAGGGGGCGATCGAACGCCGAGAACGCGACGGTGATGCGCTCCGCGGAGGGCGTCCGCTCGTTCACCCACTGCACGCCCGAGTGACCGTGCAGCGACGTACCGAAGGTGATCTTCGCGAAGCGGATCCGTAGCGAGCCGCCGCCCTGGGGCGAGACGAAGAGGCAGAGGTGCGGATGGTGGTCGAGCGCGTGGAGCACCGCGGCGCCCACGTACGCGCCGCTGCTGCACACGTAGCGGTCGCCCGGGACCGCCGGGCCCTGCGGGACGCCGAGGCCTCCGGGCTGGCCGACGCCGCGCTGGAACGGGCACGCGGTCTCGCTCGCGCCGTCGACGCGCGACACGGTGACGCGATCGGTGCCGACCAGCTCGAGCAGGTCGGTTCGGAGCTTCACCGGCGCCGGGTTCTCGTAGGTGCCGATCGTGATCTTGCCGATCCGGCGCTCGGCGGTCTTCTTCCAGCCCTCGAGCTCGGCGCGGTGCGCGCCGCGGATGCCGACCTCGAAGGCGCGTGCGAAGCGGGTCTCGTCGGGGCGGGCCTCGCGGCGCAGGCCCGCGAGCTCGTCACCGAGCTGCTCGCGGCCGATGGGATCGACCCAGAACGGAGCGAAGATCACCAGGTCGTCGGGCTGGGCCTCGGTCTGCAATGCGTCGCGCGCGGCCGACCAGTCGGAGACGGGCAAGACGTCGCTGGTGGTCTGCTTCACATGGAGGACGAGCTCGAGGATGCCGACCAGCGGTACGGCAGCAAGCGCCCATGCGAGAACGTCCTTCTTCAAGGCGCGCGGAGCTTACCGCAGATCCAGCCCTTGGCGGTCGAGTGGTGACATCAAGGTGAGCCTGTACTAGATCGGCTTCGATGGCGAGGACGGCACTTTCAGGCGGTGACCCTGGTGAGCATGCAGCGGCGGTCATAGGCCGGACGACCCGCGTGCGCGGTCGCGTGTCGGGCGACGGTAGCCTCCTCATCGAGGGCAACGTCGAGGGCGACATCACGGTCCGCGGCGACCTGACGATCGCCGAGGGCGGCCGCGCCACGTCGAGCATCGAGGCGGATGCGGTCACGCTCCGCGGCGAGCTCGATGGCGACGTGCGGGCGCGCGGGCTCGTGCGCATCGAGGCCGGCGCTCGGGTGCGCGGCGACGTCACGGGCGAGTCGGTCGCGCTCGAGGAGGGCGCCGAGTTCGTCGGCCGCCTCGACGCGGCGTTCGAGCTACCGGCAGAGTTGGGCGGCACGACCGGCGGACGACGCCGCTAAGGCATCGGAGGACGACATGGCGAGCACGGTCATCAGCGCAGGCATCACGATCGAGGGCGAGGTCACGAGCGACGAGGACGTCGTCGTGCAAGGGACGCTCCGCGGGAAGCTCGTCGCCAAGGACGCGGTCACGGTCGAGCACGGCGGCACCGTCGAGGCCGACATCACGAGTGGGCCCGTCGCCATCGCGGGCGTGGTCACCGGCAACATCAACTCCAGCGACCGCGTCGATCTCCAGAACGGCGCGAAGGTCGTGGGCAACGTGAAGGCCACGCGCATCACGATCGCCGACGGCGCCCAGTTCAAGGGCAACGTCGACATGGACGTGTGAGATGGCGAACAGCTCAACACAAACCACGCTCATCGGCAGCGGCACCTTCGTCCGCGGCCGCGTCACGGGCACCGGCGATCTCGAGATCGCGGGGCGCATCGAGGGCGAGGTCACCTGCACCGGTGACGTGACGGTCGAGTCCAGCGGGCTCGTGGGCGCCCCCATCGCGGCGCATCGCATCGTCGTGCGCGGCGCCGTGAAGGGCGACCTCACCGCAGAAGAAGCGATCGTCCTCGAGGCGGGAGCGCGGGTGGTCGGCGATCTGCGCGCGCCGCGCATCGCCATCGCGCCAGGCGGCCTGGTCCGCGGTCACGTGCAGACGGGCGGCGCCGGTGCGGCGCGTCCGCGCTCGGCCGCCGCCGCCTCGGCGGTGAATCGCTCGTCGTCGAGCAGCGCCGCGAAGCCAGCCGCGAAGGCAGCGCCGCCGCCGCCCGCGCGCGTCGAGCGCGAGCTGAAGCCGGCCCCCGCCGTCGTCGCCAACGGTCGTCCCGCGCCCCGCGCCGCCGCGCGCGTGGGTCCGCCGCCGCCGGTCGTCCCTGCCCTCAAGAAGGGCACCAAGGCCGTCGCACACCACAAGAAGCGATGAGCTCCGGTACGGAGCGCGCGGAGCGGCTCTGCGCGCTCCTGCGGGAGCGCTCGTTCGCGAAGAAGCGCGTGGTCCTCGCCTCGGGCAAGGAGAGCGACTTCTTCATCGACTGCAAGCAGACGGTGCTGACCGCGGAAGGCCACGCGCTGGTCGGCGAGCTGATGCTCGATGCGCTCGCGCAGCTACCCGCGTGCGACGCCATCGCGGGCGTGGAGCTCGGCGGGTGCCCGCTCGCGAGCGCGGTCTCGCTGACGAGCCACCTCCGCGATCCGGCGAGCGCGATGGACGCGGTCTACGTCCGCAAGGACGCGAAGGACCACGGGAGCAAGCGCGTGCTCGAGGGCGACACGCGCCTCGCGCCCGGCGCCTCGCTGGTGATCCTGGAGGACGTGACGACGACCGGCGGCTCGACGCTCAAGGCGGTCGAGAAGCTACG
>JAYTBL010000546.1:0-3925 GCA_043736975.1 Polyangiaceae bacterium | reverse complement strand
GCGCGCCGGGCCCCCCGTCGGACGGCGCGCGGGAGAGCGCCGCCATCGCCTGGCGCCACAAGACGCGGCGTTCGCCCGGGCTCGCGTCAGCGAGCTCGAGGAGGCTCGAGACGTAGAAGGACGGGTCTCGCAACGGGGTCCACCTCCAGAGTACCCGGCCGGCACGCGCGCGCGCAATCGAGCACCGCTGCGATAAGCAGGCAAGGGGCGGCGCGCAACGCTGCCGTTCGAGATCCGTGCTATACGGCGGCTCGTGATCGTCCTCGACAAAGTAACCAAGCGCTTTGGCCCGAAGATCCTCTTCGAGAACGTGTCGATGCAGTTCGACCCGGGGAAGCGCTACGGCCTGACCGGGGCGAACGGCGCCGGCAAGAGCACGCTCCTCAAGATGCTGGAGGGGAACGAGGACACCGACACCGGGGCCATCACCATCCCCGGCAACCTGCGGCTCGGCGTGCTCCGCCAGAACCACTTCGAGTACGAGCAGGAGCGCATCCTCGACACCGTCATCATGGGGAAGAAGGAGCTCTGGTCGGCCATGGCCGAGAAGGAGCGCCTCCTCCTCGGCGAGGTGACGGACGAGGTCGGCGTCCGACTCGGCGAGCTCGAGGGCACGATCGGTGAGGAGGACGGCTACACCGCCGAGGGCGACGCCGCGGAGCTGCTGGTCGGCCTCGGCATCCCCGCCGACAAGCACGAGTCGAAGATGAACTCGCTGTCGGGCGGCTACAAGCTGCGCGTCCTCATCGCGCAGGTGCTCTACGGCAAGCCGGACGTGCTCCTCCTCGACGAGCCGACCAACCACCTCGATCTCGAGTCGATCCGCTGGCTCGAGCACTTCCTCACCCAGGAGTTCAAGGGCACGCTCGTGGTCGTCAGCCACGACCGCCACTTTCTCAACTCGGTGGCGACCCACATCGCCGACGTCGACTACCAGACCATCACCGTCTACACCGGCAACTACGAGGACTTCGTCGACGCGAAGTACGAGAACAACCAGCGCGCCGCCTCGCAGGCCGCGGGCGCCAAGAAGAAGGTCGCCGAGCTCCAGGAGTTCGTGCAGCGCTTCGGCTCGCACGCCTCGAAGAGCAAGCAGGCGCAGTCGCGCGTGAAGCAGATCGACAAGCTGAAGGAGGAGATCGAGTCCAAGGGCCCCAAGCGCTCCAGCCTCGTTCGGCCCTTCATCAAGTTCGAGTTCGAGAAGCCGAGCGGGCGCGACGTGGTGCGCATGGAGCACGTGTCGAAGACCTTCAAGGACGACAAAGGCAAGGAGATCGTCGTCTACAAGGACGCCGGCTTCCACGTGAACCGCGGCGACAAGATCGCGGTCACGGGCCCGAACGGCGTCGGCAAGTCGACGCTCCTCAAGCTGATGGTCGGCGCGTTCGGCGGGCTCGACCCCGACACCAAGCTCGACACCGTGCCGCCGGAGAGCGGCGAGATCCGCTGGGGCCACGACACGTCGGTCGGCTACTTCACCCAGGACGCGCACGAGGCGCTCAACCGCACCGCCTCCGGAATGAACGCGTTCCAGTGGCTCTACCAGTGGGACACGCTCGCGCCGCAGGAGCACATCCGCGCCATCCTCGGCCGCCTGCTGTTCAGCGGCGAGGCCGGGCTGAAGGCAGCGAAGACGATGTCGGGCGGCGAGTGCGCGCGCCTGCTCCTCGCGAAGCTCCTGGTGCTCAAGCACAACGTGCTCGTCCTCGACGAGCCCACCAACCACCTCGACATCGAGTCGATCGAGGGCCTCCTCGACGGCCTCAAGGCGTTCACCGGCACGATCGTGTTCGTGAGCCACGACCGACATGTGGTCTCCGAGCTGGCGACCCGCGTCGTCGAGCTCACGCCCAGCGCCAACGGCGGCGGCGCGACCATCGATGACTTCGGCGGCAACTACGAGGAGTTCCTCGAGCGCAAGGACCGCAAGGCGAAGAACTGAATCCGCCGCGCTTTCGCGGACGGGATCGCGGCCGACCGGTGTCGGACCTCCCGCGGATTTGGTTCAGATCCTTCACTATCGGCGAATGACCGTCGTCTCCTGAGGGACCCTGGGTCCGCGCCGCTTCTACTCCTTGAGGACCTTCACCGCATCGCCCTTGATCTCCAGCGCCTGGATCGGGCCCTCGTAGACCTTCGACATACCGACGTCGATGCGCCACGCCTTCTCTGCGCACGCCGGGTTGATGCCGTTTCGTTGCACTGTGTGGCCCATCACCATGCGCCGCGCGCCCGTGATCCGGAGGACCTCCTCGAGGATCACGCACTCCTCGGGGCCCGGCGCCGCCGAGTACATGCGCGTCCAGATCGGACCGTCCTCCTGCGTCAGGATCTTCGGCGGAATGCTCTGCTTGCCTAGCAGCCAGCCGCGCGTCTCCTCGTTGATCCGCTCCACGCCGAACGCGACGTGCTTGGGAAGGATGCCGCCGTGCACGAACCAGGTCTCGCCCACGCGCGCGATGACCGGCCGGCTCGCGATCATCGCCGCGTAGCTGCCGCTGCCCGGCGAGAACGCCGCCGCCCGGCCGCGCGCCGGGGGATCCACCTCGGTGAGCCTCTTCGCGTCGCTCGATCTCGGCATGACGTCGCCGAACGACGCCAGGGCGCCCGGCGTCACGTAACGAAAGTCGAACATCGCGTTCATGATCTCGTGGTTGCCGGACATCGCGAGGAGCTCACCGCCCGCCCTCAGCGCCTCGCCCTTCAGGCGCTCGAGCAGGTCGAGGATCGCGCGATCGTCGTCACCACGATCGACCGCGTCGCCCGTCTGCACCACCACCAGCTTGCCGCCGGTCCAGGTGTCCTTCGCGTCGATCGCGCCCGCGAGCCTCAGCACCCGCCGCGTGGCGTCGAGATCTCCGTGCAGATCCCCGATCGCGACGAGCCGCTCCGGGGCGGGCCGCGCCGCGTCCGCAGGCGGCGCCGCCGGACCACGCGCGGTCGCCGAGCCCGCGCCCTGGGCTGCGGTCGCGCTTGAGGCCGCCGGCTCCGGGGAGCGCTCGGGCCCCTTCGAGCGATCACAGCCGGTGCCGCCCGCGAGGCCCGAAAGAACGAGGAATCCGAGTGGAAACGAGGCACGGCGCATCACCCGGCAATCTATACTGGTGGGACCGAATGGTGCCTCTCGTCACGAAGGATTTCCGCCGTACGACCTTCAAGCCGCGGCACCGCCCGCTGGTGCGCGCGCTCGCCGAAGCGCTCTTCTCGCCCAACGGCGAGGCCACGTCGGAGCGGCTCGATACGTTCGTCGACGAGGTCGACGCCTTCCTCAGCCCCGCCAGCAAGACGCTGCGCTTCGGGCTGGTCCTCATGCTCAACGTGCTGCGCTGGTCGCCCCTCTTCTTCGGCCGCTTTCGCCTCTTCGAGGACTTGACCGTCGACGAGCGCGTCACCCACCTCGAGCGCCTCGATCACTCCAAGGTCAAGCAGCTCCCGCTGATCGTCGTCGCCTACAAGACCGTCCTCACCATGATCTTCTACGAGGACGAGGACGAGCTGCGCGGCCTCGGCTACCCGGGCGCGGAGCGGAAGCGGTACCTGACCGTCCTCCCGCCCGCGAAGGTCGCGTCATGAGCGCGCAGGCCCGTATCCCCGAGCACCAGCACCAGCACGGCCGAGCGCCCGCGCCCGAGCGGCTCGACGTCATCCGCGGCCGCGAGCAAGGCAGGCGCTTCACCGCCGACGTCGACGTGGTGATCGTCGGGTCCGGCGCGGGCGGCTCGGTGGTCGCCCGCGAGCTGGCGCGCGACGGACGTTCGGTGGTGGTCCTCGAAGAGGGCGGCCACTACAGCCCGGAGGAGTACGGCGCGCTGCCGCCCTCACAGGCGTTCCGCCGGCTCGCGCGCGAAGCCGGGATGTCGGTGGCGCTGGGCATGGGCGACACGCCGCTCATCTCGCTGCTCGCCGGGAAGTGCATCGGCGGCTC
>JAYTBL010000545.1:0-3929 GCA_043736975.1 Polyangiaceae bacterium | reverse complement strand
CGTTCTTGAGCGCGCACGCGTGGCGCGCGCCCGGCGCGACCGCGATCACCGTGTTCAGCAGGCCCACGCCGAGCGGCCCCTTCACCGGTGCGGGCGTGAAGGATGCGCCGACGCCGCCGTCGGCGAGCGCGCCGAGATCGGCGCCCCAGCACGCGACCGTCGCGTCGGCGCGCACCACGCAGCTCACACGCTCCGCGACGCCGACGCTCCTCGCGCCCGCGCTGCCAGTGATCACGGGACCCGCGAAGCCACGCAGCGGCGCGGCGACGGGATCGACGCCGAGCTGACCGACGTCGTTGAGGCCCCAGCACACGACGCCGTTCGCTCGTAGCGCGCAGGTGTGCTTGGCGCCGTCGTTCGCGAGCGCGGTGACGCCGTCGAGAGGCGTGAGCAAGAGCGGATCGGTCACGACGGTCTGGGGATTGAGCTCCGCGGCCCCGGCGCCAGGCCGGCCCAGCTGCCCGCTACTGCTCGCGCCCCAGCACGAGACCTTGCCCGCCGCGAGCGCGCACGAATGGATTTCCCCGGAGACCACCTTGGTGGTGCTCGCCGGCGTCGCGAAGCTCACGCCGGCGAGCGTGCCCGCGCACTGGTGGTTCGCGCTGGCCTGGTAGTCGTAGAAGAACGGTGCGGTGCAGAGCGCGTCGTCGGCGTTGGGGCGACCGAGCTCGTTGAACGCGGAGTGGCCGAAGCACGCAAGCTTGCCGGCGCTGGTGACGGCGCACGTGTGCGCGCCGCCCGCGCCGATGCGGGCGACGTCGAAGTTGCCGATGGCGCGCGGCGCGGTGCGATCGAGGTTGGCGCCAGACGGCGGCTCGGCCTGCGCGCTGGTGAGGCGCTGGCCCCAGCAGAAGAGGAGGTCGCCCTTGCGTGCGCACGAGTGCCACGCGGCGAGCGAGACCTCTTCGAGGCCGTCGAAGGGGAGGCCGGTCTCGTCGAGCGCGATCCTGGTGGCGCTCGTGACGTCCTCGGCGAACGAGGCCGCGCCCGTCTTGCCGTTGCCGATCTGGCCGCGGTCGTTCGCGCCCCAGCAGTAGAGGCTGCGTGTCGGGCCGCTGATCACGCAGGTGTGATCGCCATTGCCGACCAGCGGGTCGACCTGCTCGCCGGAGCCGGTGGCGAGCGCGCGCACCACGAGGGGGCCGGCATCGGCGTCGGCCTCGACGAGCACGTCGCCGCCGGCGTCGCGCGGCGGCGCGAACGCATCGCGCACGCTGGTATCCTCGTCGGGCGCGTCGACGGGGTAGTTGAAGCGCGGCGTTTCGTCCTGTGCCGACGGGCTGTCGCAGCCTGCGAAGGCCAGCGCCGTGACGCCCAGCGGCGCCAGCGGTGCCAGCGGTGCCACGACGACGAAGACGAGCGCCCGTCCCACCATCCGCCGTCGGTCCATACGCGACCCTCCCTGACGCCAGCGTACGCCAGCGCCGCGCTCTTTCCCATGGAAGCTCGGGTTCGAAGCGCGGAAGGCGCGAGAGACGTCGTCCCTCGCGCCTTCGCTCAGCTCACGTCACGTCTCAGCGGCGGTCGCGGCCGCCGCCACGTCCGCCGCGGTCGCCACCGCGGCCACCGCGGTCGCCACCACGTCCGCCGCCGCTGTCGCGCGACGGCGGGCCGCCGCCGGCCTCGCGCGCCTGCGCCATGCGCGCCTTCGCTTGCTCGCCCGCCTCGCCCTCGGGGAGGGGAAGGAGCTCGCGTCGCGTGAGGCGGATCTTGCCGTCACGAGACACCTCGAGGACCTTCACCTCGACCTCGTCGCCCTCCTTCATGACGTCGGTGACGCGCTCGACGCGCGTGTGCGCCATCTCGCTGACGTGGAGGAGGCCGTCAGTGCCGGGGAAGATCTCGATGAAGGCGCCGAAGTCGGTGATCCGCTGGACGTTGCCCTTGTAGATGGTGCCGACCTCGGGCTCCGCGGTGATGCCCTTGATGATGTCGATCGCCTTCTTCACGGCGACCGAGTCGGCCGACGCGATGTTGACGGTGCCGTCGTCCTCGACGTCGATCGCGACGCCCGTCTGGTCGACGATGCCCTTGATGGTCTTTCCGCCCGGTCCGATGATGAGGCGGATCTGGTCGGGCTTGACCTTGAGGGTGGTGATGCGCGGCGCGTACTTCGACAGGTCGCTGCGGGCCTCGGTCAGTGTCTCGGCCATCTTGCCCAGGATGTGGATCCGGCCTTCGCGGGCCTGATCGAGCGCCTGGGTCATGATCGCGCGCGAGAGGCCGCTGATCTTGATGTCCATCTGGATGGCGGTGATGCCCTTCGCCGTTCCGCAGACCTTGAAGTCCATGTCGCCGAGGTGATCCTCGTCGCCCAGGATGTCGCTCAGGATGGCGTTGCGCTTGCCGTCCGTGATGAGGCCCATCGCGATGCCGGCGACGGGCGCCTTCATCGGGACGCCGGCGTCCATCAGCGCGAGCGTGCCGCCGCAGACCGCGGCCATCGACGACGAGCCGTTCGACTCGAGCGTCTCGCTGACGATGCGGACGGTGTAGGGGAACTTCTCCTGCTCCGGCATCATGCGCGCGATGGCGCGCTCGGCGAGCGCGCCGTGGCCGATCTCGCGACGACCGGGGCCGCGCATCGGCTTGGTCTCGCCGGTCGAGAACGGAGGGAAGTTGTAGTGGAGCATGAAGCGCTTCCAGCGCTCGCCGGTGAGCGCGTCGATCTTCTGCTCGTCGCTCGACGTGCCGAGGGTCGCGGTGACCATCGCCTGCGTCTCACCGCGCTGGAACAGCGCCGAGCCGTGGACGCGGGGAAGGAGACCTACCTCGGTCGCGATGGCGCGGATGGTGTTCATCGCGCGGCCGTCGATACGCTTGTTCTCGGTGAGCACGTACTCGCGGACGACGACGTACTTCCGCTCCTCGAACTCGGCCTTGATCAGCTTCTCGAGCTCGGCGAACTTCTCGGCGCCGAGGTCCTTGGTGAGGGCCTCGACCATGACGTTCTTCGCGGCCTTGTAGCCGTCGTAGCGCTTCTTCTTGTCCTTGATCAGCGAGGACGCGACGATCGCCTTGTCGACGAGCGCGGGGATCTTCCCGGCGACGTCGGCCGGGAGCTTCTTCGGCTCGAAGGGGCGCTTCTCCTTGCCGACGGCGGCGCGGAGCTTCTCGATGAGCCCGATGATTGGCTGCGCGGCCTCGAACGCGAAGAAGAGCGCGTCGATGAGGTCCTTCTCGCTGACCTCGGCGGCGCCGCCCTCGACCATCACGATCGCGTCCTTGGAGCAGGCGACCACCATGTCGATGTCGGCGGCAGCCTGCTGCTCGAACGTCGGGAACACGATGAACTCGCCGTTGAGGCGGGCGACGCGGACGCCGGCGAGCGGGCCGTCCCACGGGATGTCCGAGATGTGGAGCGCCGCGCTCGCACCGCAGAGGGCGAGGACGTCGGTGCCGTAGATCTTGTCGGCCGAGAGGACGGTCGCGATGATCTGCGTGTCGTTGCGGAAGCCCTCGGGAAAGAGGGGGCGCATCGGGCGGTCCATCAGGCGACAGGTGAGGATCTCCTCGTCCCGCTGGCGGGCCTCGCGCTTGAAGAAGCCGCCCGGGATCTTGCCGGCCGCGAACGTCTTCTCGACGTACTCGACCGAGAGCGGAAGGAAGTCGATGCCCGGGCGGGCCTCCTGCGTGCCGCACGCCGTGACGAGCACGATGGACTCGCCGCAGGTGACGAGGACCGAGCCTTGCGCCTGCTTGGCGATGCGTCCGGTCTCGAGGGTGACGACGCGGTCGCCGATCTTGACGTTCTCACGAATGATCTGAGCCATGTGTGGAGCACTCCATCTCCGGATACGTTCCGGATGCGACGGTCGCTCTCGGCGGAGGCTCGGTCCTCGGTTCCAGCGCTGGCACGGCCTCACGGTGGGGCAGCGCGAGCGCTCGAATCGAAGTCCGAAATGTCCGATCCCAGAGACGACGAAAGG
>JAYTBL010000544.1:0-3933 GCA_043736975.1 Polyangiaceae bacterium | reverse complement strand
GGTTCCAGTGCGAGCGCAATTTCGCATAAGACGCCTTCGGTCAACCCAGCACGAGCGGCGCTTGGCCAACCGAACCCGCTAAGTTTTCCTTCTCGCCTCATGAGCCGCGTCGCGAGGAGCGAGTGACCGCCGAGCTCGAAGAACGAGTCACGGACTCCGACCCGGGAGACGCCGAGCACCTCCGCGTAGAGACTGCACAGAACCTCCTCGATCGCGGTCCGCGGGGGGAGGTAGCCGTGGGTCGCCGCCGCCGCCGGGGCCGGCAGCGCCTTGCGGTCGACCTTTCCGTTGGGCCCGAGCGGTAGCTCGGCGAGCACCACCAGCGCGCTCGGGATCATGTACTCCGGGAGCTGCTCCGCCAGGTGGGCGCGAAGCAAAGAGAGGGACGGATCCCCGGCGCGCGCCACCAGGTAAGCCACCAGACGCGGGTCCCCGGGGACATCCTCGCGTGCGACCACCACCGCCTCACGGATCTGCGGGTGCGCGACCAGCGCCGCCTCGATCTCCCCGAGCTCGATGCGGAATCCGCGCAGCTTCACCTGATGGTCGAGCCGTCCCAGGTACTCGACCGCGCCGTCTCGCCGGACGCGCGCGAGATCACCGGTGCGGTAGAGACGCCCGCCCTCGCCGAAGGGATCGGGGATGAACCGATCCGCCGTCAACGCCGCGCGCTCATGGTAGCCGCGACCGAGGCCAATCCCGCCGATGTGAAGCTCCCCCGCCACGCCGAAAGGGACCGGCTCTAGCCACGCGTCGAGGACGCGGATCTGGATGTTGGCGATGGGACGTTCGATCGGAACCGACCCTTCCGCCGCAGGCGTGCACGGCCACGCCGTCACGTCGATGGCCGCCTCGGTGGGTCCATAGAGGTTGTGGAGCTCGCTCAGCGGCTTCCGCTCGAAGAAGCGATTCGCGAGATCGAGCCCCAGGGCCTCGCCGCTGGCGAAGACCTTCTGCAACGTGAGGCAGCGACCGGGCGTCAGCTCCTCGACGAATTGCTGGAGCATCGAGGGCACGAAGTGGAGCGCCGTGACGCCGTGCTCTTCGATGAGCTCGATCAGGTAGCGCGGATCCTTGTGTCCCTCGGGGCGAGCAACGACGAGACGCGCGCCGACCATCAGTGGCCAGAAGAACTCCCAGACCGAGACGTCGAAGCCGAAGGGGGTCTTCTGGAGAACGACGTCGTCCGCGGTCAGGCGGTACTCGTCCTGCATCCAGAGCAAGCGGTTGGCGAGCGCGGCATGGGTGTTCAGCGCCCCCTTGGGGTTGCCCGTCGAGCCCGACGTGTAGATCATGTACGCGAGCGACGCGCCGGTCAGCGCTGGCTGGAGCGGCGCTTCGCCCTGATCCGGCGCAGCGCCCAGCGCCGTCATCAGGAGCGCGTCGACGGTGCCGGGCAGGCGTCCCACGAGCGCGTCGTCGGTCAGGACGAGCGCGACGCGGGAATCCGCGATCATGTAGGCAACGCGATCGGCCGGATAGCTCGTGTCGAGCGGCACGTAAGCACCCCCCGCCCTCATCACCGCATAGAGCGCGACCACCAGCTCCAAGGAGCGCTCGAGGAAGACGCCGACCATCACCTCGGGCCCCACGCCGCGGCGGCGCAGCTGCTGCCCGAGCTCTGTCGCGCGGCGGTCGAGCTCGCGATACGAGAGCGACGCATCTCCGAAGACCACCGCGACAGCGTCGGGGGTGCGCGCGACCTGCGCGGCGAAGAGCTGCGGAACGAGCGCCTCGAAGTCCTCGCGGATCGCGCCCGTGCCGTCGACCAGCAGTCGACCACGCTCGGCGACGGGGATGAGCGGAAGGCGCGCCACCCGCTCGCCGGGCGCACGCACCACGCTCTCGAGGAGGACCGCGAAACGCGCCGCCAGCGCAGCGATCGTCGCCTCGTCGTAGAGATCGGTGTTGTATTCCCAGCGCAGCGAGAGGCCGGGATCGGACTCGGTCACCGCCAGCGTGATCTCGAACTTGGCGCTGGTGAGCTCGCTGCGCAACGGCAAGAGAGCGAGGTCGCCCGCCACGAGCTGGGGCTCGGGCGCGTTCTGCATCACGAACATCACCTGGAAGACCGGCGAGCGGCTCTGGTCGCGCGCCACGCCCAGGGCTTCCACCAGCTGCTCGAACGGCATCTCATGATGCGCGAACGCGCCGAGCGCGCGCGTCCTGGTCTGGGCGAGGAGCTCTGCGAAGGTCACGCCCTCGGTGAGCTCGGCGCGCAGCGCGAGCGTGCCGGCGAAGAAGCCGACCAGGTTCTCCGTCTCGCTCCGGGTGCGGTTCGCGATGGGCGTCCCGACGACGACGTCATTCTGCCCCGAATGCCGCGCCAGGAGGACCTGGAACGCGGCCAGCATGGTCATGAAGAGCGTGCTCCCCTGCTGGCGACCGAGCGCGGTCAGGCCCGCGAGGAGCTTGCCTTCGATGCGCTGCCGGTAGCGAGCCCCCGGGTACGTCTGCACCGCGGGGCGCGGCCGATCGGTCGGAAGATCGAGGCTCGCCGGAGCGCCGGCCAGCTGCGCCGTCCAGTAGGCGCGAAGCTTCGCCAGACGATCGCCTTCGAGCCAGCGGCGCTGCCAGCAAGCGTAGTCGGCGTACTGGATCGCGAGTGGCGCGAGCGCCGGAGCACCGCGGATCGTGGCCTCGTAGATCGCGAGGAGATCGCGGAGGACGAGGTCCGTGGACCAACCGTCGGACACGATGTGGTGCATCGAGAGGAGCAGCAGCCGCTCCCCGGGGAGCTCGACGAGCAGCGCGCGAAAGAGCGGCCCGCCCGCGAGGTCGAAGGAACGAAGGCCCTCGGCGCGCAGCAGCGCCAGCGCCTCCTGCTCCGTCGCAGCGCGCCGCACCTCGAGCGTCCTGCCGGCCCGCCCCACCCGCTGCACCGGCTCGCCGTCCTCGAGGACGAAGGTGCTGCGGAGCGATTCATGACGCTCGACGAGCGCCTCCAGGCTCCGCGCGAGCACCGCTTCGTCGAGCGGGCCCGCGATGCGGAACGCGGACGGCATGTTGTAGGCGCTGTTGCCGGGATCGAGCTGGTCGAGAAAGAACAGGCGCGCCTGCGCGAACGAGAGCGGAAGCGCCTGGGTCCGGTCGGCAGGCGTGATCGGTCCATCGGTCGGCGCCTCGCTCGACCCCTCCAGCGCCTGCGCCAGCCCCTCCACGGTCGGCGCTTCGAAGAGCGTCCGCAGCGGAAGCTCCTTCTCAAAGACGCCGCGAACGCGCATGACGAGGCGCATCGCACGAAGGGAGTGGCCACCCAGCTCGAAGAAGGAGTCACGGATCCCGACGCGCTCCACCCCGAGGACCTCCGCGAAGAGGCCGCATAGAGCTTCCTCGACGGAGGTGCGCGGCGCGGCGTACGTCGCGCCCGGCTCTCCGCCCAGCGTCGGCGCCGGCAGCGCCTTGCGATCGACCTTGCGGTTGGGCGTCTGCGGGAGCGCCGCGAGCGTCACGAAGACGCTCGGCATCATGTACTCGGGCAGTCTTCCGCGCAGGTGCTCGCGCAGCGAAGCGATGGATGGCGCCTCGCCGCGCGGGACGACGTAGGCGACGAGGCGCTTGTCGCCCGGTGCGTCCTCGCGCGCGATCACGACCGTCTCTGCCACCCCCGGGTGCGACCCCAGCACCGACTCGAGCTCGCCCAGCTCGATGCGGAAGCCGCGAATCTTCACCTGATGGTCGACGCGCCCCAGGCACTCGATGTCGCCGCCCGCGCTCCAGCGCGCCAGATCGCCGGTGCGGTACATCCGACGACCGCGACCGGCGAAGGGATCGGCCACGAAGCGGTCAGCGGTGAGGGCGGGCCGCAGAAGGTAGCCGCGCGCCAGTCCGTCCCCTCCACCCCGGTCGCCGGTTCCAGTGCGAGCGCAATTTCGCATAAGACGCCTTCGGTCAACCCAGCACGAGCGGCGCTTGGCCAACCGAACCCGCTAA
>JAYTBL010000543.1:0-9489 GCA_043736975.1 Polyangiaceae bacterium | reverse complement strand
CGTGACGCTACTCGCGAGCGTGCCCCTCGGTATTGCGTTCGCCAGGGTAGCGAGGTCGGGTGGCGAAGCGCGTGGGCAGCGAGACCATCGCCAGAATGGTTCAGATCCTTCACGATGCGCATCCGCTCGCCTCGGGCGGAGATGGTGAAGGATCTGAACTGTCTGGGGCGAGGGGGTCGCGGCTGCCCAGGGAGAAGAGCGGGAGAACGCGGAGCGCCGCGGTCTCACGGAGGATCCGCGACACACACACGCAAGCGATGCGCTCCGGCGCATACGTCGCACGTCCAAGAGGTGCCGATGGGTGCGTCGTAGCCTCCATGCTCGAGGCACACGACGATGGACACCAAGAAAATCGATTCGAAGATCGACGACGCGGCGAACAAGGCCAAGGACCGAGGCGCGGCCAGCGATGCGGGAGAGACGGTCGAGGGGATGGCAAAGAAGGGCGAGCACCGTCTGCACGAGACCGCGGAGAAGGCTCGTCACGTCGTCGATGAGATCGCAACGAAGGTCGCCCACTCCGTGGAGGAGACCGCGCAGAAGGTCGCCCACGGTGCCAAGGAGGTAGCAAGCAAGGCCGAGCATCGTCGCCAGGAGCTCACGGGCAAGGCCGACGACAAGCCCAAGGCGCAATAGCGGAGCGCTCTTCCAGAGGAATTCTCGAATGACGAACAGCGCGAGGCTCGCGCTGATCCTCCTGGTCGACGACGACGAGGACCAGCGTGAGCTTTGTGGAATGACGCTACGCCGTTTCGACTTTCGCACCGAGCAAGCAGGCAACGGGGAGATCGCCCTCGAGCGGGCGTTCGCGCTCCGCCCCGACGCGATCCTCCTGGATCATTCGATGCCCGTCATGGACGGCCCCGAGACGGCGCGGCGCCTGCGTGCAGACGAACGAACGCGCGAGATACCGATCGTGATGATGACCGGCTTCGGAGCAAGCACCTCGGCCGGACGCGCGGCTCGCGCGGGCGACTGCGACGCCTACTTGACGAAGCCGTGCACGACCGACGAGGTGGTCGCGGCATTGCGCGCGGCGCTCGCGTCGCCGGGGAGGTCTTGAGGAGGGGCGGGGTCGCCGCTCCCTCAGCGAGCCAGCTGGATCTCGACGCGCCTGTCCTTTGCCCAATCCTGCGGCGCGGGGCCTCCCGCTCGAGAGCACCTTCGGCGGAATCACGATCCCGAGCGTCCTCCGTGCCGGCTGGTACTTCGGGACGGACCGATTCGAGTCGGATGGGGAATTCTTTCGCGTCACCGTCGACAACGCAGAGCTCCGATGAACGGACCGGTCGCAGTCGCAGTGCTCGCGTGGTGACACGAGTGGTACGCTCGGGGGTGAGGTTCTGGACGTGCAGAAAATGCTTCTTCTCTTCGGAGCAGCTCTCACCGCGCTCGGTTGTGGGCGTTCGTCGCCGCCACCTTCTCCACCGAACGTTGCGAGCGCCGCGGCCTCCGCGGACGACGACGCGGCGGACGAACGGGCACGGCGCGACCTCGAGCGAATGTGCAACGGCGTCTCCTCGGACGCGGAGGTGCGCACGCTCCTCGGCAAAGCGTGTCGCGCCGGAGACCGCGAGGGCTGCATCAAGGTCGGACGCGTTATCCTCTGCGGCGCGGGTGTCGAGCGTGACGCGAAAGTCGGGCTCTCTTTCTTCGAGAAGGCCTGCGCACTCGGTAGCGGCCTCGGTTGCCACACCGCCGCTGTCGTGATCGAGCATGGGATCGGAGTGCCGCGCGATGAAAAGCGAGCGCTCGCGTTGCTCGAGCAAACCTGCAGCCGCGGGATCGCGATGTCCTGCGAGGGACTCGGGATCATGTTGCTCGAGCGGAAGACCCCCGCGGATCAGGAGCGGGCCATCGTACTCCTCGAGAAGGCATGCTCCGCTGGTGAGGGAGACGCATGCGGCAACCTCGGCGCCATCGCAGCGACCGGGCTCCACGGCCGCGAGAAGGACGAGGCGCGCGCCTTTGCGAAGAGCAAGCAGGGCTGCGATCTGAAGAGCGTGACGTCGTGTGGCCAGATCGCGACGATGTATGTCCTTGGAATAGGGACGCCCAAGGACGAAGCGTTGGGCGCGTCGATGCTCGGCGCAGCATGCGCCATCGGCCTCGCCAACGCGTGCCTCAACCTCGGGGTGTGTTACGCCGAGGGCCGTGGTGTCCCCGTCGACCAGAGCAGGGCGATCGAGTCGCTGCGCCGCGCATGCGACCTCGGCGAAGGCAGCGCCTGCCGCGTGCTCGCCGACTCGCTCCAACAGGCACCCACGGCGCCAGGCTTTGCGGCCCCCGCCGGTCTGGGTCATTTCTAGTCGCTTCACGCACTTCTCGCTCCCGGAGGTTCACCGCCATGAGCACCTCGAACAATCCTCGGAGCCTGCGGGTCGGCTACGAGGCCGCACGACTCGAGCTCGCTCGACTCAAGCTCACCGGCGAGAACGCGCGCAAGCGGGCGGCGCGCAACGCCACGGCCATCTCCGCTCAGGCGCTGGCCGTCGAGCGCGTCGGGATCTGGCTGTTCAACGCCGATCACGACGCGCTCCTCTGCTTCGACCAGTACGAGCGCTCGCGCGACGGCCACGTGCTCACGGCCCCGCTGCGCGCACGCGACTTCCCGAGCTACGTCGCGGCCCTGCGGGAGCACCGCGCCATCGTGGCCGACGACGCTCGCACGCACCTGCTCACGAGGGAGCTGTACGCCGAGTACCTCGCGCCGCTGGGCATCACGTCGATGCTCGATGCGCCGATCATCCGTGAGGGAGAGGTGATCGGCGTGGTCTGCCACGAGCACGTCGGCCCTGCGCGAAGCTGGTCGCAGAAGGAGATCGACTTCGCCAGCTCGGTGGCGGACATCGTCACCACCGTGTTCGGGCAGGCCGACCGCCTGGACCTGCAGGCCGAGCGCCAGCACGCGGATGCCGAACAGAGCAATTCGGCCAAGATGGATGCGCTGGAGCGCGCGGGATCGCTCACGACCTGAACAACCTCCTCGGCGCGGCGAGCCTCAGCGCGCGACGGCTGCTGCACCACGGCGACGCGGCCGTCGGCGAGACCGCGCGCGATCTCGTCGAGCTGATCGACTACGGTTCGCGCCTCGGCCGACAGCTGCGAGACTTTGCCCGCGCGACCTCCAGGCGCCTCAGGTCGTCGATATGGGTCGTGGAACAGCTGCGCCCCGTCCTGCTGTCCCTGCTGGCCGGCCGAGGGGTGATGGTCCTCGACGTCCGAGCGCGCCCGCTCCTGGTGCGCTCGTCACCGACCGAGATCGAACAGCTGGTTCTGAATCTGGTCATGAATGCGCGCGACAGCGTGGCCGAGGGCGGAGAAATCAGGATTCGACTGAGCTCGCGATCGAGCGCAGAGCTGTCCGACGACGAGAGCAGCGCCGTGCTCGAGGTGCGCGACGACGGCGAAGGGATGGACGAGGCGACGCGCGCCCACCTCTTCGAGCCGGCGGCGGTCTACGGCATCGTCCAGCGCGGACGCGGGTCGGTCGAGGTCGAGTCCGAGCGTGGGAAAGGGATCCGCGTGCGCGTGACATTCCCGCAGATCGCCGCCGATTGCGCGTGAGCCCGGCAGCGGGATGACGGGCGGGCGCAAGCGACGCGCGAGCGCGCAGCATCTGCGCAGCGGCGCCGAGGCTTCGGGAGCCGGGAAGCGTGGTTCAGGGCGTACGGCGGCGGCACGAGACTCGCTAAGGGCGCCGGTATGGGCAAGATCATCGGCATCGATCTCGGGACGACCAACAGCGTGGTGGCGATCATGGAGGGCCGTGAGCCCAAGGTCATCGTCAACGAGGAGGGGGCGCTCATCACGCCGAGCGTGGTCGCGTGGGACGCCAAGGGCGAGGTCCACGTCGGCCAGATCGCCAAGCGGCAGGCGGTCACCAACCCCGAGAACACGATCTTCAGCGCCAAGCGCTTCATCGGGCGGAAGTTCGAGGAAGTCACCGAGGAGGCCAAGCGCGTGCCCTACGCCGTGACCCGCGCCAGCAACGGCGACAGCGCGTTCACGATCCTGGGCAAGGCCATGAGCCCGCAGGAGGTCAGCGCGAAGGTGCTGCAGAAGTTGAAGAAGGCGGCCGAGGACTACCTGGGCGAAAAGGTCACCGAGGCGGTAATCACCGTACCGGCGTACTTCAATGACGCGCAGCGCCAGGCCACCAAGGACGCCGGGCGGATCGCGGGCCTCGACGTCAAGCGCATCGTCAACGAGCCCACCGCTGCGGCGCTCGCCTACGGCCTCGACAAGAAGAAGGACGAGCTCATCGTGGTCTACGACTTCGGCGGCGGGACGTT
The DNA here is from genome assembly GCA_043736975.1 of Polyangiaceae bacterium. Taxonomy (GTDB): domain Bacteria; phylum Myxococcota_A; class Polyangia; order Polyangiales; family Polyangiaceae; genus Labilithrix. The sequence continues at coordinate 5,194 of JAYTBL010000543.1, read as the reverse complement.
CGACGTCTCGGTGCTCGAGGTCGGCGACAACGTCGTGCAGGTGATCGCGACCAACGGGGACACGCACCTCGGCGGCGACGACATCGACAACGTCGTCATCGACTGGATCGCCGCCGAGTTCCGCAAGACCAGCGGCATCGACGTGAGCAAGGACAAGCTGGCGCTGCAGCGCCTGCGCGAGGCCGCGGAGAAGGCCAAGATCGAGCTCTCGAGCGCGCAGGAGACGTCGCTCAACCTGCCGTTCCTCACGGTGGGACCGGGCGGGCCGGCGCACCTCGATCTCAAGCTCTCGCGCGCCAAGCTCGAGCAGCTGATGACGCCGCTCGTGGAGCGCACGATGGAGCCGGTGCGCAAGGCGCTGGCCGACGCGAAGAAGACCCCGGCCGACATCCAGGAGGTCGTCCTGGTCGGCGGCTCGACGCGCATCCCCATGGTGAAGGAGGCGGTCAAAAAGTTCTTCGGCAAGGATCCGCACCAGGGCGTGAACCCCGACGAGGTGGTGGCGGTCGGCGCCGCCGTCCAGGCGGGCGTGCTCTCCGGCGACGTGAAGGACATGATCCTGCTCGACGTCACGCCGCTCTCGCTGGGCGTCGAGACGCTGGGCGGCGTGATGACCGTGATGATCCCCAGGAACACCACGCTGCCGTCGCAGAAGAAGGAGACCTTCTCCACCGCCGCCGACAACCAGCCGAGCGTCGACGTGCACGTGCTCCAGGGCGAGCGCGCCGAGGCGCGGTACAACCGCACGATCGGCCGCTTCAACCTCCAGGGGATGATGCCCGCGCCGCGCGGAGTCGCGAAGGTCGAGGTCGCGTTCGACATCGACGCCAACGGCATCCTCTCGGTGACGGCGAAGGACACCGCGACCGGCAAGGAGCAGAAGATCACCATCACCGCCAGCTCGGGCCTCAGCGAGAGCGAGATCCAGAAGATGGTGAAGGACGCCGCCGAGCACGAGGTGGACGACAAGGCTCGCCGCGAGCAGATCGAGCGGCGCAACCGGCTCGACAACCTGTGCTTCACGCTCGAGCGAACGGTGACGGACAACCGCGAAAAGCTCTCAGCCGCCGACGTGACCTCGATCGAGGCCCTCATCCGCGAGAGCCGCGAGGCGGTCGAGAAGCAGGACGACGCGCTCATCACCAGCGCCATGGAACGGCTCGAGAAGGAGTCGCAGCGCGTGGCGAGCGCGATGTACGCGGCCGCCGCACCGCCGCCGCCGCCCGACGGGGCGCCCGAGGGCGAGGCTCCGAAGAAGGGTCCCGGCAAGAACGTCGTCGACGCCGAGTTCGACGACGCGCCGCCGGCCTGACCCATCATCGCCAGAAGGAGAATTGCCATGACCAAGATGCGCGCGGCGGTGGTGGAGAAGCATGCGGCTAGCCTGGTATTGCGGGAGTGGGACATTCCCGAGCCCGGCCCCGGGCAGATCCTGGTCAAGACGGAAGCGTGCGGCGTCTGCCACACCGATCTCCACGCGATGCGCGGAGACTGGCCGGTGAAGCCGACCTTGCCGTTCATTCCCGGACACGAGGCGATCGGGCTGGTGACCGCGGTGGGCGCCGGCGTGACGACGGTGCGCGAGGGCGAGCGCGTCGGCGTGCCCTGGCTCTATTCCGCCTGCGGGCACTGCGAACACTGCCTCTCGGCGTGGGAGACGGTCTGCGCCGGAGCCCAGTTCGGCGGATATACGAAAAACGGCGGCTTTGCCGAATACGTGCTCGCCGATCCCGCCTATGTCGCGCACATCCCGGCGGGGCTCGACGCGCGGGAGGCGGCGCCGATCATCTGCGCCGGGGTGACCACGTACAAGGGAATCAAGGAGACCGCGGCGCGACCCGGAGAATGGATTGCCATCTCCGGCGCCGGTGGGCTCGGGCACCTGGCCATCCAGTACGCCAAGGTGATGGGGCTCCAGGTCGCCGCGGTCGATGTCGACGACGGCAAGCTGGCGCACGCCAAGCGCCTCGGCGCCGACCTCGTCATCAACGCCAGGACCGAGGACCCGGCGGTGATCCTGAAGGAGAAGACCGGCGGCGGCGCGCACGGCGTGCTGGTGACGGCGCCGTCGCTTGCAGCCTTCAAGCAGGGCGTGGCGATGACGCGCAAGCGCGGCACCTGCGTCCTGGTCGGCCTGCCGCCCGGCGAGTTCCCGATTCCCCTCTTCGACGTAGTGGCGAACTGCATCACGGTACGCGGCTCGTTCGTGGGCACCCGCCAGGACATGGCGGAGGCCCTGGCGTTCGCCGCGCTCGGCAAGGTCAAGGCCGACATCGAGCTGCAGCCGCTGTCGGCGATCAATCGCGTCTTCGAGCGGCTCGAGCACGGAGAGGTCGCCTCGCGCGTGGTCCTCGACTTCACGCCGTCCTGAACGCTCTGGACCTGGGCGGGTCGGAAAGCATGGCGCATTGTCGCAGATGCGCCGCACCGTCGACGGCTCTCCGTCTCCGGCGTACCTTTCCTCGCGTGACCCTCCCCTCCCGTGAAGAGCTCCTCGATCTCGACGCTTACTGGCGCGCCGCCAACTACCTGACCGTCGGGCAGATCTACCTCCAAGAGAACGCGCTCCTCCGCGAGCCGCTGCGCGCCGAGCACGTGAAGCCGCGCCTGCTCGGACACTGGGGGACGTCGCCCGGGCTCAGCCTCGTCTACGTGCACCTCAATCGCGCCATCAAGGAGCGCGACCTCGACGTGATCTTCCTCGCCGGGCCCGGGCACGGCGGGCCCGCGGTGATCGCGAACGTCTACCTCGAGGGGACCTACTCCGAGATCTATCCCGCGGTGACCGCTGACGCCGCCGGCGTGCGCGCGCTCTTCCGCCAGTTCTCGACGCCCGGCGGGGTGCCGAGCCACGTCAGCCCGCCCACGCCGGGATCGATCCACGAGGGCGGCGAGCTCGGCTACGTGCTCACGCACGCGTTCGGTGCGGCGTTCGACAACCCGAAGCTGGTGGTGGTGGCGGTGGTGGGAGACGGCGAGGCCGAGACCGGACCGCTCGAGGGATCGTGGAAGGGCATCAGCTTCCTGAGTCCGGTGCACGACGGCGCGGTGCTGCCCATCCTCCACCTCAACGGCTATAAGATCGCCGGCCCCACGGTGCTGGGCCGCACCTCCGACGAGGATCTGAAGAGCCTCTTCTCCGGTCACGGGTACGAGGTGCATTTCGTCGAGGGTGACGATCCGCTCACCGTCCACGCCGCCTTCGCCGCCACGCTCGATACGTGTCTCGACTCCATCGCGCGCATCCAGACGGTCGCGCGCTCCGGCCAGGACGCCAGCGGCCGCCCGCGCTGGCCGCTCATCGTGCTGCGGACCCCGAAGGGATGGACCGGCCCCAAGGTGGTCGACGGCATCCCCATCGAGGGTACGTTCCGCGCGCACCAGGTGCCGCTCTCGGGGATGAAGACCAACCCCGAGCACCTCGCGCTGCTCGAGACGTGGATGCGCAGCTACCAGCCCGAGACGCTCTTCGACGAGCAGGGGCACCTCGTTCCGCGCCTCGCCGCGCTCGCACCGAAGGGTGATCGCCGCATGGGCGCGAACCCGATCGCGAACGGCGGCAAGGTCTGCAGGGACCTGGTCCTGCCCAGGATCGACGACTACGCCATCGCCGTCCCCCAGCACGGCAGCGAGCTGCACGAGTCGACGCGCAAGCTGGGCGAGATGATGCGCGACATCTACCGCGCGAACCCCGACAACTTCCGCCTCTTCTGCCCCGACGAGACGAACTCGAACCGCCTGGGCGCGGTCTTCGAGGTGGAGAGCCGCTGCCTCGTGGAGCGCACCCTCGCGACCGACGACCACGTCTCGCGGAGCGGACGGGTGATGGAGGTGCTGAGCGAGCACAACTGCCACGGCTGGCTGGAGGGCTACGTGCTCACCGGGCGCCACGGCTTCTTCGCGACCTACGAGGCGTTCGCGCTCATCGTCGCGTCGATGACCAACCAGCACGCGAAGTGGCTCGACGCCTGCGCGGAGCTGCCGTGGCGCGCCGCCATCCCTTCGCTGAACATCCTCCTCACCTCGACGTGCTGGCGCAACGACCACAACGGCTTCAGCCACCAGGGGCCGGGCTTCATGGATGTCGTGCTCTCCAAGAAGGGCACGGTCGCGCGCATCTACCTCCCGCCCGACGCGAACACGCTGCTCTCGGTCTCGGAGCACTGCTTCAAGAGCCGCGACTACGTGAACCTCGTGATCATCGACAAGCAGCCGCAGCTCCAGTGGCTCGACCTGGCGACGGCGCGTGAGCACTGCGCGCGCGGCGCCTCGATCTGGACCTTTGCCTCGACCGACGACGGCGAGGAGCCCGACATCATCCTGGCCTGCGCCGGCGACATCGCGACGCTCGAGACGATGGCCGCCGCGTGGTGGCTACGAAAGAAGGCGCCCGGGCTGCGCGTGCGCGTGGTCAACATCGTCGATCTGATGGCGCTCTTCTCACCGTCGCAGCATCCGCACGGGATGACGCACGAGCGCTTCACCGAGCTCTTCACCGAGAAGACCCACGTGGTCTTCGCCTTCCACGGCTATCCCGGCGCCGTGCACCAGGTGCTGCACGGGCGAACCGCCACCGATCGCTTCCACGTGCGCGGCTACCGCGAGGAGGGCACCACCACCACGCCCTTCGACATGGTGGTCGTCAACGAGACCAGCCGCTTCGACCTGGCGATCGAGGCGATCCGTCGCGCGAAGCGTCCGCCGGAGCACGGCGAGCTCCTCATCGACGAGTGCAAGGCGATCCTCAAGAAGCACGCGGCCTACGTGCGCCAGCACTTCGAGGACCTCCCGGAGATCGCGGCGTGGACCTGGACCACCCAATGACGCGCTGCGTTGCTCGCGTGGCGCATCCCGCCGCGGCCGCGCGAGCTGCCAGCCGCCCCCCCCGCGCCGCCTGATCCCGCGCCGGCGGACCCGCCGCGGAGCGCGATGCGCGCTGCCGTGGTGCGCCGATGCCGGACTGGGGAGGGGAACGCGCTCGACGATCCTCGACGAGCATTTCATGGATCGCGTGCTCGGCGACTTCGCCAACTTCGGCCCGGCGTACGTCCGGCTGTTCGAGCCTGCCTGGCATGCGCGCGCTGCACATCGTGCGCGGCGGGCGCAGCGCCGAGGGCTCGCTCCGCCAGCGCTTGACCGGCGACGACTGGGTGCGGCGCCTGGGCAGCGCGCCCTCCGACTTCCCGGCGCTCGC
>JAYTBL010000542.1:0-3936 GCA_043736975.1 Polyangiaceae bacterium | reverse complement strand
GTTTCGATCTGGCCGCGCTGGTTGAGCTGAAGCCCGGCCTTGTCGAGGCCGAGGCCGTCGGTGTTCGGACGGCGGCCGATCGAGACGAGGACGTGGCTCGCGGCGATGGTTTCGGCGGCGCCGCCCTTGGCTGGCTCGACGGTGAGCGAGACGCCCTCGCCCTCGAGTTTGGCGGCGGTGACCTTGGTCCCGAGCCTGAACTCGAAGCCCTGCTTCTTGAAGATCTTGTTCGATTCCTTGCGCACGTCTTCGTCGAAGCCGGGGAGGATCTGGTCGAGATATTCGACCACCGTGACCTGCGCGCCCAATCGCCGCCAGATGCTGCCGAGCTCGAGCCCGATGACGCCGCCGCCGATGATGAGCATGCGCTTCGGCACCTCACGGAGGCTCACCGCCTCCTTCGCGCCGATGATCTGCTTGCCGTCGAACTTGAAGGTCGGGATCTCGATGGTCGAGGAGCCGGTGGCGATGACGATCGCCTTGGTGGCCTCGATGGTCTCGGTGCCGCCTTCCTTGGTCTTCACCTCGATGGTGAGCGGACCGGTGACGCGGCCGTCGCCCATCACCAGCTCCACGCCGTTGCCGCGGAAGAGGCCGCGCACGCCGCCGGTGAGCTTCTTGACGATGCCGTCCTTCCAGTCCTGCATCTTGTTGGAGTCGACCTCGATCCCCTTGGTGAGGATGCCCATGGTCGCGCCGTGGTCCTTCACCTTCTCGTAGGTGTGGCTCGCGGCGATGAGCGCCTTGGAGGGTACGCAGCCCCAGTTGAGGCAGACGCCACCGACCTCCTCCTTCTCGACGCAGATGACCTTCTGCTTGAGCTGACCGAGCCGGATCGCGCAGCCATAGCCGCCGGGACCGCCACCAAGCACCACCACATCGCAGGTTCGGTTCGCCATGCTTCCGATTTACTCGAACGCCAGGGGCGATGCGAGCGTGAAACCGCGGCCAGCAGCGCCAGACCGAGCTGATGGTAGACTTCCCGAAATGGCGACCGCGTGGACCAACTCGCTGGTGACACCGCAAGCGCGTGGACCCGCGCTCTCGTTCGACGAGTGGCTTGCGCTCGACGAGGACGAGCCTGGCGAGCTGGTCGACGGGTTTCTGGAGAAAGAAGAAGTACCTGATTCGGTTCACGAGCTGACCGTGACGTGGCTCTCGATGGTGCTTCGCCTCTGGCTAGGCCCCCGCGGCTTCGTCCTCGGGTCGGAAGCGAAGCTCAAGCTCCAGGCAAGCTCCGGCCGCAAGCCCGACCTCAGCGTCTATCTGCCGGGCACGCCTGCTCCCCCTCGGCGAGGCGCGCTCACGGCTCCGCCAGACATCGTCATCGAGGTCGTGACGCCCACTGCGCGCGACGAGAGGCGCGATCGCGTCGAGAAGCGGCTCGACTACGCGCGCTTCGGCGTGCGCTGGTACTGGATCGTCGATCCTGCGTTCGGCAGCGTCGAGATCCTCCAGCTGGAGCCGGACGGTTTCTACAAGGTCGTCGTCACGGGCACCGCGGGGGTCCTGGAATCCATCCCCGGGTGCGAAGGCCTTCGCGTCGACATCGATGCGTTGTGGGCCGAGCTCGGCCGGCTGGGCCCCGAGGAGTAGGCTCGTCTCGCTCAGCCGTGGCCGGGAGCGGGCGGAAGGCTGACGAGCTCGTCGCGCTGCGCGCGCAGGTGATCGGGGAGCGCGGCGTACACGTCGTCGAACAGCGACTCGCGCGGGGGTGCGCCCATCGCCTCGACCGCGTTGATCGCGTCGCGGATCTCCTTGGTGAGCTCCTCGTCGAGCTGCTTCTCGTGCGCATCATCGACCAGCCCGAGGAGGCGCAGGTGCTTGGCGAGGCGGTCGACGGGGTCCTTCTTCTTCCAGGACTCGACCTCCTCGTTCGAGCGGTAGCGCGTGGGGTCGTCGCTCGTGGAGTGCGCGCCGATGCGGTAGGTGAGCGCCTCGATGAAGGTGGGGCCCTGCCCGGTGCGCGCGCGCTCCGCCGCGTCCCCCACCACCTTGTGGACCGCGAGCAGATCGTTGCCGTCGACGCGCACGCTGCGCATCCCGTAGGCGCGGCCCTTCACCGCCAGGGTCTTCGCGGCGGTCTGGCGCGCCGTGGGAACGCTGATCGACCAGTGGTTGTTCTGGCAGATGATCACCGCCGGCACCGCGAACGTCGCCGCGAAGTGCATCGCGGTGTGAAAATCGGGCTGGCTGGTCGCGCCGTCGCCCAGGAAGCCGAAGCTGACGTTCGCCTCCTTGCGCAGCTTCATCGCCCAGGCCGCGCCCACCGCCTGCGGGACCTGCGGTCCGATGCACGACGACCAGCTCACCTGGTTGACGCTCCTGCCGGACTGGTGGCTCGGCATCTGCCGGCCCTTCTGCACGTCCCCCGCGTTGCCGAACACCTGCGCGACGAACGCCTCGAGCGGAAAGCCGCGCACCAGCATCACGCTCTGCTCGCGCAGCGCGGGGAAGACCCAGTCGTCCTTCTTCGTCACGAGCCCGGTGCCGATGGGCACCGCCTCTTGCCCGGTGCACGCGCCATAGAAGCCGACGCGTCCCTGACGCTGGATCTCGATCATGCGCGCGTCGAGCAGGCGGAGGCGCCGCATCTGGCGGTAGGCGTTCAGCAGGATCGCGGGCGCGATCCGGGGATCGGTCGCGGGATCCGCGGACCCATCGGGGCGCAGCACCGTGAAGAGCCCGACGTCCTCGTCGGTGTCGCGCAGCGTGGCGTTCGGCTCGACGATCACGATCAGCCGCCGTCCGGGTAGGCACACGCGCCGTACCACGCAGGCAGGTTCGTGAAGCTGAGACGGCACGTCTCGCTCACGGGGCAGCCGCCCTTGCCCGGGCCGGCCTCCTCGACCGACGCATCGAACGGGCTGACGGTGTTCGGCAGGAGGCAGGTGGTGCGGCAGACGCTCGCGTCCGCGCCGCCCGCGCAGATGAGCCCGTCGGCGCACTCGTTCGCGAACGAGCAGCTCTGGCGATTGAGCTTACCGTCGGAGTCGAGGCAGCTCGAGGTGCCGGCCTTGTCCTCGGTGAGGCAGATCTGGTTGGCCTTGCACGGCTCCTGCTTGAACGGCTTGCAGCGCTCGCGGTACGTGCACGCGTTGTGGAGCGGGGTCTTCGAGTCGGAGTCGACGATGGTGATGTCGCAGGCGCCCGCGATGCCCTCGGGATCGCTCTTGCCGCACGCCTGGTCGTCGCCTTCGCAGCACACCGGTGAGCAGCGGCCGGTGATCGGCCCGCCGTCGGTGCAGGCGTTGCCGACGCAGGTGAGGCCCGGGAGGCACGAGTTGCCGCCGGCGTTGTTGGGGCAGCAGCTGTGGCCCGCGGGGAACTGCTGGCTGCCCTGCACCTCCACGCACTGCGTGGTCGTCGTGCCGGAGACGACGCACTCCTGTTTCTTTCCCTTCGCGGTGTCGGGGCAATCCTGGAGGACGAGATCGCAAGGCCCCTTGACGACCGTGCAGTTCCCGCCGCCCTCCTTGCCGGAGTCGATGGGCGGCGACAGCTGGTCCCGGCCGCCGGTCTCGGGGGTCCCAGCCTCGGTGGGGGGCGCGGGCGCCTCCGGGTCGGGCGACGACGAGCTGCACGCCACCATCGCGCCCACGATGTCGGCCGCGATGAACGCCACCAGGAGGAGCCGCCTGTTCATGAGCGACACTCTAGCAAGCCTTCGGCCCGAGGTAGACAGCCTCGAGGCCGACAAAAGAACGGCGTCCGCTCGCTCGCGCGAGGGACGCCGTCTCCCTGCAGGATCGCGGGATCAGATGCCGGAGTCGAGGCCGCCGTCGGGGCCGCCGCCGCAGACGACTTCAATGACGCGGGTGAAGCTGTTGCAGTTGGTGAGGAGCGTCGTCTCGTCGGGACACGCCGTCGTGTACGGAGCAACGAACGCCTTGCACGGGCCCTTGAGCGCCTTCGTGTTGCACGCGCGAGCGCTCG
>JAYTBL010000541.1:0-3936 GCA_043736975.1 Polyangiaceae bacterium | reverse complement strand
GGACGGCGGGACGCCCGACGGCGAGGCGCCTACCGGGGACGACGGGATCGACGATCCCGCGATGCAGCCCCCGCACTCGCTGGGGACGATCGTGCTCGGTGAATCGCACTCGGCGACCGGACGGTCGGTGCCGATCGTCACGGCGTCGTTCGTTCCCGACGCCCTGCTCACGAAGTCCTGCAAGAAGAAGATCGATGCCGGCTGCGAGATCCTCGAGCTCCCGAAGTGCACCGAGAGCACCACCACGGGGACCGGCTGCGCCGCGGGCTCGACGTGCGGCTTCAACGACGACTGCAAGCCCACCTGCAAGGCGATCGCGATCTGCGCGGAGACCTGCTCGTCGGACGAGGTCTGCAAGGGCTCTGGCACCACCGGAACCAAGGGCACGTGCGTGAAGGCGCAGACCTTCGATGCCGGTCCGCTCGCCTTCGACGGCACCACCACCACCATCACGATGTTCCCGCCCTATCGCTTCGAGACCACGGGTCAGGGCGCGCCGTTTCTCGGCGGCTCCGAGATCCGCGTCCAGGCGCAGGGCGCGCTCGAGGCGGGCTTCGAGAAGTTCGACGAGAAGTTCACCGCCACCACGTTCGTGCAGACCGATCCCCCGCTCGGCAAGATCCCGCGCGCCACCGTGTTCGGCACCGGCGCCATCCCCGTGGGCTGGGCGCCCAGCGCCGCCAGCACGAGCGACAGCGTCATCGTGACCGTGACCGGCTCGGCCGGCACCGCCACCTGCAAGATGAAGGACACCGTCGCGAAGTTCGACATCCCGCGCGCGGTGGTGAAGGCCGCGCAGGGCGAGTCCGCGGCGAGCACCGCCCCGATCTCGATCTCGATCACGCGTCAGCGCAAGGAGGTCCATAAGGACAAGGTGGCCAAGGGCGAGCTCGCGCTCACGCCGGTGCAGCCGGTGGGCTGGCTCGAGCTGGTCACGCAGTCGAGCGAGAGCGCCTCGTTCCAGGGGTGCACGGGCAGCGGCCAGTCGCTCTGCGACGACGTCTGCACCGACACCTCCTTCGATATCGAGAACTGCGGCGCGTGCGGCAAGGTCTGCACGAGCGGCCAGACCTGCAACTCGGGCGTCTGCACCGGCAGCACCACCAGCTGCATCACGTGCAAGTCGAACGCCAAGGTCGGCGCCTGCTCGACGCAGAGCTCGAACTGCGAACTCAACTCGAGCTGCAGCGGCCTCTCGTTCTGCGTCTCGCAGTGCACCACGGCGACCTGCGTGAGCAACTGCAACGCTTCGTACCCTGCGGGCGTCTCGCCCTTCGCGCCGCTCAAGGCGTGCTGGGGTGCGCAGTGCGCGGCCTCGTGCCCGTTCTGAGCGACTGAATCGCCTCGGCGACGGCCACCACGCCGGGCACGCGCGCGACCTCCGCGTGGCGTCCGGCGTAGTGCTGGAAGGGGTCGATCAGCGCGTGACGGATCCCTGCGGCGCGCGCGCCGAGGACGTCGGTGGCGAAGACGTCACCGAGGTGCAGCGCGCGCTCGGCAGGGACGACGAAGCGATCGAGCGCGACCTGGAAGATGCGCGGGTCGGGCTTCTCGATCCCGAGCTTGCCGCTGTCGACCACCAGATCGAAGTGCCGGAGCACGCCGAGATCGGCGAAGAGCCGATCGAGCATGCCTTCCGAGTTGGAGATGATCGCCACCTTCACGCCGCGCGCGCGGACCGCGTCGAGCGCAGCGCCCAGGCCCTCGGGCACCTTGCACCACAGGTTCCGCGCCTCGTGCACCGCCCACGCGGCGGCGAGCAGCTCGGGCACGCGCGCCTCGGGCAGGCCGGCGAGGTTCGCCATCGTGCCCACCATCTTGCCCCAGGCGATCGCGCCCGGACGTTCGCGGAGCGACCACGGGACGTCGAGCAGGCCGCCGGTCTCGGCGAGCGCCTTCGCCTGGCCCTCGCAGCGCACGAGCTCGCTGGCCAGGACCTCGTGCCCGGCCGCGGTGACGAGCTGCGCGAGCCGCTCGTGATCGAGGAAGATGACGGTGTTGCCGGCGTCGAGACAGAGGAGGTCGACGTCCCGAACGAGCGCGCTCGGGACGTCTTCCGCCGCGCTCATCCGAGGAGCTTCGCGACCGGCGTGTACTCCATCTTGAGAGCCTGCGCGACGGGCTCGCACGTGACGTGGCCGCCGTAGGTGTTGATGCCCTTGAGCAGCGCGCGATCGGCCTTCGCCGCCGCCGCGAGCCCGAGGTCGGCGATCTTGAGCGCGTAGGACATCGTGGTGTTGGTGAGCGCCCAGGTGCTGGTCTGCGCGACCGCGCCCGGCATGTTCGCGACGCAGTAGTGGACGACGCCGTCGACCTCGTAGGTCGGGTTGTCGTGGGTGGTGGGCCGGCAGGTCTCGATGCAGCCGCCCTGATCGACCGCGACGTCGACGACCACGCTGCCCTTCTCCATCTTGCCGATGAGCTCGCGCGTGACGAGCTTCGGCGCGCGGGCGCCGGTGACGAGCACGGCGCCGACCACGAGGTCCGCCCGCGTGACCGCCATCTCGATGTTGAACGGGTTCGAGTAGAGCGTCTCGACCGCGCCGCCGAAGATGTCCTCGAGGTAGCTCATCGTGACCGCCGAGACGTCGAGCACCGTGACCTGCGCGCCCATGCCGATGGCGATGGTCGCGGCGTTGCGACCCACGACGCCGCCGCCGAGGATGACGACGCGACCGCGACGCGTGCCGGGCACGCCGCCGAGGAGCACGCCCTTGCCGCCGTGCTCCTTCTGGAGAACGTTGGCGCCGACCTGGACCGCCATCTTGCCGGCGACCTCGCTCATCGGGCGGAGGAGCGGGAGCGAGCCGTCGTCGAGCTCGATGGTCTCGTAGGCCACGCCCGCGACCTTCTTGTCGGCGAGGGCCTTGGTGAGCTCGGGCTCGGGCGCGAGGTGGAGATACGTGTAGAGGATCAGGTTCTCGCGGAAGAAGCCGTACTCCGCGGGGAGCGGCTCCTTGACCTTCACCACCATCTCGGCGGCCCAGGCCTCGGCGGCGGTGGCGACGATCTGAGCGCCCGCGGCGACGTAGTCGGCGTCCTTGATGTTCGCGCCATCGCCGGCGCTCTTCTCGACCAGGACCTTGTGCCCGCGCGAGGTGAGGCTGCGGACTCCGGCGGGCGTCATTCCGACGCGATACTCGCGAGTCTTGATCTCCTTCGGCACTCCAACGATCACGGCGAGCTCCTTTTTGGCTGATTTCCCCGTGGAAACCAGGAAAGCGGGACCATAGTCGAGCGCTCCGGGTCCGTCGAGCGGGCCCCTCACGGACGCGGTGCGTCAACCTTCAGGCGCGGGAGGAGACGGGGTATGGTCCGGCCGCTTCATGTACACCCTGCTGCGGCCGCTCCTGTTTGCTCTCGATCCTGCCCGGGCCCACGCGCTCGCGATGATGGCGCTCGGCGTCGTCGAGCACCTCGGGCCCATGCGCTACCTGCTCGAGGGGGCGCTCCGGCCCGCCGATCCGCGGCTCTGCGTCGAGAAGATGGGGCTCGTGTTCCCGACGCCCATCGGGCTCGCTGCGGGAATGGACAAGAACGCCGACCGCGCGCGGGCGTTCGCGGCGCTCGGGTTCGGGTACCTCGAGCTGGGCACCGTGACCGCCGAGGCGCAGGCCGCGAACCCGGCGCCCAACATGTTCCGGCTCCCGGCCGATCGCGCGCTCGTCAACCGCCTCGGCTTCCCCAACGAGGGCGCGCACCAGGTGGCGAAGCGCATCGCGGCGCGTCGACGGGGCGTCAGCGTCCCCATCGGCGTGTCGATCGGGAAGAGCCGCAGCGTGCCGCTCGAGCCGCTCGCGGGGGTGCTCGAGGACTACCTCGCGAGCTTCCGCGCGGTGCAGGAGGTGGCGGACTTCGTGGTGGTGAACGTGTCGTCACCGAACACCAAGGACCTGCGCGCGATGCAGGCGGCGGAGATCGCGCGGCCGCTGTTCG
>JAYTBL010000540.1:0-9493 GCA_043736975.1 Polyangiaceae bacterium | reverse complement strand
CTGTTCCACCAGGATCAGCTCGCGACCGGGCGCGTGAACTTCTTGCTGCACGGCATCCTCTACGCCGACGGCATCAGCACGGTCAGCCCGACCTACGCGCAGGAGATCCAGACGCCGCAGCACGGCGTCGGGCTCGACGGCTTCCTGCGGGCGCGCAGCTCGACGGTGGTCGGCATCTTGAACGGCGTCGAGTACGAGGAGTGGAGCCCCGCGCACGACCGGTTGATCCCGCATCGCTACGACGCCGGCGAGCTCGCGGGCAAGGCCGGCAACAAGCGGGCGCTCCTGGCGCGCTTCGGCCTGCCGCACCCGGCGCGGGTGCCGCTCCTCGGGATCGTGTCGCGCCTGGCCGGGCAGAAGGGCTTCGCGCTCATCGGTGAGACGCTGCCCGAGCTGCTGCACCGCCACCGCGTGCAGCTCGTCGTCTTGGGCAGCGGCGAGCGGCGCTTCGAGCGCATGTTCCACCAGCTCGCGGCCGCGTTCCCGCACCAGGTCGGGTTCCACCGCGGCTTCTCGAACGAGCTGGCCCACCTGATCGAGGCCGGCAGCGACATGTTCCTCATGCCGTCGGTGTACGAGCCGTGCGGCCTCAACCAGATGTACAGCCTGCGCTACGGCACGGTGCCGATCGTCCACCGCACCGGTGGGCTCGCCGACACGGTCCGGCCGTGGAACCAATCGACCGGGATGGGGACGGGCTTCGTCTTCGAGCACCACGATCGAGCCGGGCTGCGCTGGGCGATCGAGCGCGCGCTGGCGACCTACCGCGATCGCGCGGCGTGGAACCGCCTCAGCGAAAACGGCATGGTCGAAGATTTCTCGTGGGGCGCCCAGGCCAAGCTCTACGAGCTGCTGTATAGCCGCCTCTAGCCTCTCGGAGCCTCCACCATGCACGTCGTCCTCGTCGAGCCGCGGTTTCCCGGCAACCAGAAGCAGTTCGTCAAGGCGCTGGCCGAGGTCGGCGCGACGATCACCGCGATCGGCGAGGGCTCGAAGGACTCGCTCGACGACGATCTGCGGCGCTGGCTCACCCACTACGAGGAGGTGAGCAACGTCACCGACGAGACCGCGGTGCTGCGCGCGGTCCGCTTCATCCAGAGTCGGGCCCACGTCGATCGCCTCGAGGCGACGGTCGAGGCCCACGTCATGCCGATCGCGAAGGTGCGCGAGGTCGCGGGCATCCCGGGCACGTCGGTGCGCACCGCGTTCCTGTGTCGCGACAAGCCGGCGATGAAGGAGGTGCTGCGGGCGGGCGGCATCCCGTGCGCGCAGTCGACCGCGGCGTCGAGCGTCGCCGAGGTCGCGGCGTTCGCGGAGCAGATCGGCTTCCCGCTGATCGTGAAGCCGCGCGACGGCGCGGGCGCGTCGGGCGCGACCCGGGTCGGCGACGCCAGCGAGCTGAGCGCCGCGCTGCGCGAGCGGGGCGTCGATCGCGGCCGTGGGGTCGCGGTCGAGGAGTACATCGAGGGCCACGAGGGCTTCTACGACACGCTCACGATCGACGGCGAGATCGTCCACGACTTCGTCAGCCACTACTACCCGAACGTCCTCGAGGCGATGCGGACGCGGTGGATCTCGCCGCAGATCGTCGTCACCAACCGCGTCGATCAGGCCGCCGCGTATCAGGAGGTCCGCGCGGTCGGCGCCCGGGTCGGCAAGCTGCTCGGCATCGACACCTCGGCGACGCACATGGAGTGGTTCTTCGGGCCGAAGGGCCTGAAATTCAGCGAGATCGGCTGCCGTCCGCCGGGCGTGCGCGCCTGGGACCTCTACGCTGCGGGCAACGAGATCGACATCTATCGCGAGTGGGCGATGGCCGTCGTCCACGGCAAGAAGAGCCAGTACCTCTCGCGGCGCTACGCGGCGGGCATCATCGCGCTGCGCCCCCAGTGCGACGGCCAGATCGTCGGCTACGAAGGCTCCGAGGAGGTGTGGCGCCGCTTCGGCGACTTCATCATCGACAGCCACCTGCCGCCGCCCGGCACGCCCACCCAGCCGGTCGCCGCTGGCTACATGGCGAACGCGTGGCTGCGCATGAAGCATCACGACTACGACGCGCTGCGCGAGATGATGGACTTCGTCGGTCGCACCCTCAAGGTGCGCGCTCGATGATCACGGGTGACGTGCCTGCGGTCGTCCTCCTCGGCGCGCAACGCTACGACCCGACGCTCGGCGCGGCCATCGAGGAGCTCGGCATCACGGGGAAGATCGCGACCATCACCGCCGGGTGGCAGGAGCGCGAGGACGACGACGAGGATCTCCGCGAGCACCTCACGGGCCGCGCGGTGAACCTCACGCTTCATGCGCGAGGCGAGGAGGTGTTTCGCAAGGACAAGGAGCTGCTCTCCGCGCACCGCGAGCGCCAGACCATCCTCCGGCACCGCCAGGACTTCTACCGCGTGCGCCTCGAGCACGCGCTCGACGCGCAGCACGTCATCGATCAGCGGGCTGCGCCGCCCGACATCCTCGACGACGAGGCGCAGACCTCGATCGACGCCGTCCGCAACATCGACGCGCTGCACCTCGAGCGCTGCACGCTCGACCGCCGCGACTTCGACGAACGCCTCCGGCCCGAGGAGCGGCCCGAGGTCGCGCGCCACGTGAAGGAGCTGGCGGAGATCATCGACGGCTGTGACGCCATCGCCGTCGCCGGCGGGCACGTCGCCTCGCTCCTGAACCGGCTCCGCCTCTTCCGGATCGATAAGCTCGCCAAGGGCAAGACCGTGTTCGCGTGGTGCGCCGGCGCGATGGCGATCAGCGAGCGCGTGGTGCTCTTCCACGACGCCCCGCCCCAGGGCCAGGGCGCCGCCGAGGTGCTCGACGCCGGGCTCGGCTTCGTGGGCGAGGTGGTGGTGCTGCCGCAGCCCGAGTTCCGCATGCGCCTCGGCGATCGCCAGCGCCTCAAGCTCCTGGCGCGTCGCTTCGCGCCGGCCAGCTGCATCGTGATGCCCGCGCGCTCGCGCGTGACGTGGCTGCGCACCGGCCCCACCGGCCTGCACGGCGCGTTCGCGATCCGCGGGGACGGCACGCACGCCTTCGAAGCGCCGGCCCCCAGCGGCGCGATGAAGGCCCACGCGCATCTCGCGTACAAGGGACCAGCGTGACGCCGCCGCCGCTCGCCATCCAGAAGCTCCTCAAGTCCCGCCCCGACGGGGGCAAGGTCGACGCGTTCCTGAACGTGAAGGACCGCACGTTCCCGCTGATCGAGGGCCCGCATGCCACGTTCGTGTGGCGCGGCGAGGCCGACAAGGTGAGCCTCCGGCACTGGATCTTCGGCCTCGAGTCCGAGGCCGAGCTGGTGCGCGTGAACCATACCGACCTCTGGTATCTCACGATGGATGTCCCTCACGGGTCCCGTGTAGAATACAAATTCGAGATCCACTTTCGCGGCGGTAGCCAGTGGATCGAGGATCCGCGCAACCCGAACCGCGCGCGTGATCCGTTCGGGGCGAACTCGGTGCTCCAGGGCGAGGGCTACGAGGTCCCCGATTGGGTCGCCCCCGACGACGACGCGCGACCCGGCCTCCTCGAGCCGTTCTCGTTCCACTCCAAGACCTTCGGCTCGATGCGCCACGGCAAGATCTACCTGCCGGCGCGCTTCCGGAAGTCGCGCCTCTACCCGCTCTTGGTGGTGCACGACGGCAGCGACTACGTGAACTTCGCGAACATGAAGCACGTGCTCGACAACCTCATCCACCGCCTCGAGATCCCGGACATGATCGTGGCGTTCACAGACTCGCCGGATCGCCTCCGCGAGTATGCCAACGACGAGCAGCACGCGCGCTTCCTCACCGAGGAGCTGCTCACCGATCTGACCGGGCGACTGCCCATCATCGATCGTCCGCAGGCCCGTTGCCTCATGGGCGCGAGCTTCGGAGCGGTCGCCGCGTTCTCCACCGCCTACCGCTACCCCGGCGTGTGGGGCCGCTTGCTGCTCCAGTCGGGCTCGTTCGCGTTCACCGACATCGGCAAGCGCAATCGCCGCGGCCCGCTCTTCGACAACGTCGTTGCGTTCGTGAACCAGATGCGCGACGAGCCGAGCGCGGTGAGCGAGAAGATCTTCGTCAGCTGTGGCGTGTACGAGTCGCTCATCTACGAGAACCGCTCCCTCATTCCCCTCCTCACGGCGACGGGCATGCAGGTGAAGTTTGTCGAGTCGCGCGACGGTCACAACTGGGAAAACTGGCGCGATCGTCTCCGCGAAGGGCTGTCCTGGCTCTTCCCGGGACCGCTCATGTTCGTCTACGAATAAGCAGAGGCTTCTCTCATGGCAGACGTCGTTCGGCACATCGGTCTCTCGCTCGGCGCGGACATCGATTGGCCGCTGTGCTTCGAAGCGTTGATGAAGAAGCTGGACCTCCGGATTCCGGCGGAGGATGGCTCGGGCGACGTGATTCGCTTCGAGGTCGAGCGTGTCTTCATCGAGCCGTACGACCTGCGCCAGGGCTGCAAGTACGACCTGGTCGTGGACCGGCTCACGCATTGGTACCACACGAGCCGCGAGTGGATAAAGAAGGCCATCGTGATGGACGGCCTCTATGTCTTCAACAACCCGTGGAGCGTGCAGGCCAACGAGAAGCACACGTCCTACTGCGCGATGATGGCGCTGGGCATGCCCATCCCCGACACCTGGATGGTGCCGCCGAAGACCTACGAGCCCTCGCCCGATCTGAAACCCACGCTCTCGCGCTACGCGAAGCTCTTCGACGTGCGCAAGATCGGCGATCGCATCGGCTGGCCGATGTTCATGAAGCCCTACGACGGCGGCGGCTGGCGCGCGGTGACCAAGGTCGACGACGCCGCGGCGGTCTACAAGGCCTACGACGAGAGCGGCAAGTCGGTCATGCACCTCCAGGCGGCGGTCAACGACTTCGATCGCTTCGTGCGCTGCATCGGCTTCGGCCCGCAGACCCACTGCGTGCTCTACGACCCCGAGGCGCCGCTCCACGATCGCTACACGATGAAGACCGACTTCATCAGCAAGGCGGAGGAGGAGCACCTGCGCAAGGTCACGCTCACCATCAACGCCTACTTCAACTGGGAGTTCAACTCCTGCGAAGCGCTCCGCAAGGACGGCGTCTGGCATCCCATCGACTTCGCGAACCCATGCCCCGACTCGCAGGTGACCTCGCTGCATTGGCACTTCCCCTGGATGGTGAAGGCCTACATCCGCTGGTCGGTGTTCTGCGCGGCGACCAAGCGCAAGATGCGCATGAACCAGGACTGGTCGCGGTTCCACGAGGTCGCGGCGCTCGACCTCTCTTACGAGGAGAAGCTCGACCGCTACGCCGCCATCGCCGATGCACAGTTCGACACTGCGAAGTTCGAGGCGTTCTGCAACGCGCACCTCGCGCAGCTCGACCAGATCGCGTGGGATTTCTTCGGCACCGAGGAGGCGAAGGACGCGGTGCGGCAGAAGGTGACGGCGCTCTTCCCGCCGCACGAGATCGAGAAGTTCACCGAGCTGTTCTGGAAGCGAATCCAGGATTGGCGCGAGGCCGAGAAACCGGCATGACGTGAGGCATGATCGAGTCTCCGTCGCGGACCGCGCTCCTCGAAGATCCGCAGCTCCGCCCGTTCCTACCGCTGCTCTGGGTGGCCTGGTCCGATGGGGACATGGAAGAGGACGACCTCGCGGACCTCTCCGCACGCGTCGAGGCGATGCCCTGGCTGCGGCCCGCCGCGCGGATCGCCCTGCAGCAGTGGTTCGATCCCGCCTCGCCGCCCAGCGCGAGCGAGCTCCGCGCCTTGCTCGACGCCGTCGAGCGGGTGGCGGCGAACCTCTCGCCCGAGCGGCGCCGCGATCTCGTGGAGCTCGGCGCGTCGCTCGCGGAGGAGGTCGGCGGCGACGACGTGCAGCGCGCGCTCGGTGAGCTCGAGGCGCGCATCGGCGTCACGGCGGGCAGCCCGGCCCCCAAGGCCTCGGCCCTGCGGGAGCGAGCGAACGCGCACGCCGCGCCCTTCGACGTCGCGGCGCTGCAGCAGGTGCTCGACGGCGAGCACGCGGCGACCCGCGACGAGGTGCGACGCTTCCTCGACGATCCCGCGCTGCGCGCGTACGGGCTGCCGGTACCGGAGTACCGCAAGCAGGTCGCGACGTGGCTCGCCGAGATCGCGAGGCGCGGGCTGGGGGCGAAGGCCTATCCCGGTGTGACCTCCGAGGAGAGCGATCTCGGCTCGTTCGTGGCCGCGTTCGAGTCGCTCGCCATGGGCGATCTCTCGCTGGTCGTACGCTTCGGCGTGCAGTTCGGGCTGTTCGGAGGAAGCGTGTACTTTCTCGGTACCGAGGCGCAGCGCAGCGAGCACCTCCCGGGCGCGGCATCGCTCGCGCTGCCAGGCTGCTTCGCGATGAGCGAGGTCGGACACGGGTCGGACGTCGCGAACCTCGAGACCGTGGCGACCTGGGAGCCCCAGACGCGCACGTTCGTCATCCACACGCCGGGCGAGTCGGCGCGCAAGGACTGGGTGGGCGGCGCCGCGCAGCATGCCCAGGTGGCGACGGTGTTCGCGCAGCTCGACGCGCACGGCGAGCGGCACGGCGTGCACGCGTTCTTCGTGCCCATCCGCAGCGCGAGCGGCGCGCTCCACGAGGGCATCCGCGCCGGCGATACCGGGCACAAGATGGGGCTGAACGGCGTCGACAACGGGCGCCTCTGGTTCGACCACGTGCGCGTCCCGGAGAGCGCGCTGCTCGCGCGCTTCGCGCACATGGACGAGCAAGGCCGCTACGCGAGCGCGATCGCGAACCCGAGCCGGCGGTTCTTCACGATGCTCGGCACGCTGGTGGGCGGTCGGGTCTCGGTCGCGGCCGCGGCCGTGGGGGCCTCGAAGGTCGCGCTCGCCATCGCCATCCGCTACGCGACCGCGCGGCGGCCCTTCGGCGCGAGCGACGAGCTCGGGCTGCCGCTCCTCTCGTATCCGACCCATGGGAGGCGGCTCCTGCCGCGGCTCGCGCGGTCGTACGTCCTGAGCTTTGCGGTCGACGGGCTGCGCCGCCGCTTCGCCGAGGCGACGCGCGTGAGGAAGGAGGAGGCCGTCGGGCCGCCCGCGGACTCGCGCGAGCTCGAGGCGCAGGCCGCGGCCATCAAGGCGCTCGCCACCACGCACGCTGTCGAGACCGCGCGCGCTTGCCGCGAGGCGTGCGGCGGGCAGGGCTATCTCTCGGTGAACCGCCTCCCCGATCTCTGCGCGGACCTCGAGGTCTTCACGACGTTCGAGGGCGACAACACCGTGCTCCTCCAGCTCGTGGCCAAGAGCCTGCTCGCCGGCTTCAAGCGGCGCTTCGAGGGTCGGGGCTTGGGGGGGGTGGCGCGGCACCTGGCGTCGCGCGCGCGCACCGCCGTGACCGAGAAGAACGTGGTGGCGACGCGGCGCACCGGCTCCGAGCACCTGCGGAGCCGTACGTTTCATCTCGCGGCGCTGCGCTACCGCGAGGAGTCGCTGCTGGAGTCGGCGTCGGCGCGCCTCCGCAAGCGCATCGAGCGGAAGATGGCCGTCGAGGAGGCGGCGCTCGAGGTGCAGGAGCATCTGGTCGCGCTCGCCCGGGCCCACGCCGAACGGCTGGCGCTGGAGTGGTTCGACGCCGCGGTGTCGGCGGTGAAGGACGACGCCCTGCGCGCGCTCCTCGATCAGGTAGGCGCGCTGCATGGCATCACGGCGCTGCGCGCCGACGCCGGCTTCTACATCGCGGAGGGCTACTTCGAGCCGGCGAAGGAGAGCGCCCTGCGCCGCGAGAGCGAAGTGCTCATCCGCGAGCTCCTCGACGCCGCGCTGGGCCTGGTCGACGCCTTCGCGATCCCGGACGCGTGCCTGGCCGCGCCCATCGCGTTCATGGATCCGGCGCATCCCGAATGGTGACGGGAGAAGCTGACAGCTGACAGTTCTCGCGAGCGCGTTCGACCGCGATGGCGGAAGCGAAAGGGAGCTCAATTGGAGGGGGCGACGGACCTCTCGTCATCAAAGAACAAAAAGCGGTAGTAGAACAGCTGACGACTATCGACTACCTGAGAATAGCTTCGATCAAACATTGCCAATCAGCGGCCCGATTGCCATATCGCGGCGATGGGGTGGCTGGAGCTCTGAGGGGCGAGCCGGGACGTGAGGCGCGGTGTGCCCGAGGCGGCGCAGCGCGGGCTGCACGAGGCGCCGCGTCGCGGTCGCGGCGGCTTGCGCGAGAGGGCCGGGCGGAAGAGGGCCGGGCGGAAGAGGGCCGTGAAGAAGAGGGCCGTGAAGCCGCGCACGCCGCACCGCGCGCGCGCGCCGCTGAGCCGACACGTGCCGGCACACATCACGATCCGCGCAGCGAAGAGGCTGCCGTCGCTGCGCGAGCAGGTCATGGCCCGCGCCATCGGGCACGTGATTCGCACGATGCGGGCGGTGCGTGACGACTTTCGCATCGTCGAGTTCTCGATCCAGAGCAACTACCTGCACCTCATCGTCGAGGCGGATGACGACAAGGCGCTCTCGAGCGCGATCCGGAGCTTCGAGGCGCGGGTGAGCAAGGCGCTGAACCACCACGTGCTCCGTCGCAAGCGCGGCAAGGTGTGGGGAGATCGCTACTTCCGCGTCGACCTCACGAGCCCCAAGCAGGCGCGCCACGCCCTCGCGTACGTCTTGCAGAACGGCCAGCATCACGGCGTGGTGCCGGCGGGGGTGAAGGATCCAATCTCGTCGGCGCGCTGGTCGAATCGCTACGTCACGCGCGCCGAGCTCGCGCCGGAGACCTCGCCGACCACGGCGTGCTCGAGCTGTCCCACAGGCAGAACCGCACGCCATCCCGCACCTCTCGGTCAGGCACTTCGTGAAGCGCGAGGGAGCGGGCCCCCCCCCAGCCCCGCGCGCCTGGATCCCGGGGCTGGGAAAACCTTTCCCCACCCGACGGCGCTTGCGCGACCAGAGACCAATGATCACCGGGCGCTGAGCGCGCCGCCTGGTTGGCGCGGCGCGTGCGTCAGGGCCTCCGACGTGCTGCGCGCTCTCCTCTCCCGCGGTGCGATCGGCGCGACCGCCATCGCGCTCGGCGCGTGCGCCGTCGAGGACGGATCGCCGACCGGGCAAGGCGAGGACGCGCTGACCGCCCTCGGCCCCGAGGCCTACCGCGCCTACGCCGCGCTCGCGATCGAGGGCGGCCTCACGCCTGTCGCCGGCACCATCACCGTGCTCGGCCTGCGCGGCCTCGCGGTCGACGGCGCGAACCACGCGACCGCGTTCGGCCACGCGTTCGACGACACGATCGTCGTCTTCCGCGCCGACGGCGCGTCGGTGCTCCGCTTCGCCGCCTCGACGCATCCGTTCGAGCTCCACGGCGTGGCCGGCGTTCCCGACGTGAACGGCGATCATGTCGCCGACGTCGGGATGATCCGTCCGGGCGTCTACGACGTCGCGGGGCGCGATCGCTTGATCGCGGGCGTCGCGTCGTACGCGGTCACGCAGGGCGGGAGCGGAAGGCTCCCCGGCTGGCGCGACGTGGACCATGACGGCATCCTCACCGACG
>JAYTBL010000539.1:0-3941 GCA_043736975.1 Polyangiaceae bacterium | reverse complement strand
TGTGCGGGTGCACGAAGACCTCGCCGCCGGGGACGCGCTCCTTGATGTAGTCGACCTGCGCCTTCACGGCCGCGAGGTTGTACTGGGTGCCGCCCTGGAGGACGAAGGTGCGACCGAGCGACGCGAGCCGCGGGATCTGCACGACGTACTGCCAGACGTTCTTGGGGAGGACCTGCGCGAGGCCGGCGAGCATCTCCTCCTTGGAGAAGCCCTCCTTCTGGAAGTTCACGCGGTCGGTCTCGAGGAAGACGGCGCAGCCGTAGCTGAACTTCGGCGCGAGCTCCGCCTTGAACGCGACGTCGGCGAAGTCGCGGACGTCGACGCCGAACGAGTCGGCCGTGGCCTGCAGCAGCGTGCCGTTGCCGGCGGAGCAGGAGTTCGAGAGGCGGAAGTTCGCGATGTCGCCGTTCTTCATGAACAGGACCTTGATGTCCTGCCCGCCGATATCGCAGATGACATCGACGTCGCCGAAGAAGTGAACCGAGCTCAGCATGTGAGCGACGGTCTCGACGATGTTCACGTCGCTCTTGACGCAGTCCTCGAGCACGTCGGCCGCGTAGCCGGTCGCGCCGAAGCCCATGATCTCGATCTCGGCGCCCTGATCGGTGACGAACGCCTTCAGCTGCGTGAGCAGCTCCTTGGTGTCCTGGATCGGGTTGCCCTTCGAGAGCTGGTAGGCCTTGCCGAGGATCTTGCCGTCCTCGTAGTCGACGATGACCGCCTTGCTGGAGGTCGAGCCGCCGTCGAGCCCGATGACGCCGCGGATCTTCTGGCCGGGCGTGAACACCGCGGGCTCGAACTTCGGGATCTTGTAGAGCTCACGGAAGTCGATGAGCTCCTGCTCGTCCTTCGAGAGCGGGGGGCCCGCGGTCTCACCGAGGCGCGCCTTGCGGCCCGTGGTGATGAACTCGTGGAGAGCGGCGGTGTCCTTGAGCCAGCCGACCGAGATGTCCTCGTGGAGGCCATAGAGCACCGCGCCGAGCGCAGCATAGTACTGCGCGTTCTCCGGGACGAAGACGAGGTCCTCGATCGGGATGTCCTTCGGGTAGTCGTAGCCGCGCTCCGCCCAGACCTGGGGGATGCGCAGGCGCCAGCAGTCCTGCAGGAACGGCAGGTAGGTGTTGGGGCCGCCGAGCAGCAGAACGCGCGCCTTGAGCGTGTTGCCACGCGTGAGGACGGAGAGATTCTGCATGACGATCGCGTCGGCGAGCGAGCAGAGGACCTCCGTCGAAGGGATGCCGCTCTTGATCAGGTTGACGATGTCCGTCTCGGCGAACACGCCGCACTTGGCGGCGACGTGATGGAGCTTCGTCTCGTCGAAGCGCATCGTGGTCACGAGCTCGTTGGGCGCGTTGACCTTCAGGAAGCACTTGTCGATGGTGGCTCCCGTGCCGGACGCGCACTTGTCGTTCATGGAGGCGAGCGCGGTCTTGTCGCCGGTCTTCGCGTCCTCCTTGAACATGATGATCTTCGCATCCTGTCCGCCGAGCTCGATGACCGAGCCGACGTCCGGATGGAGATGCTCGACGGCGAGCGTGACGGCGTTCACCTCCTGGACGAACTTGCCGCCCGTGGACTCGCAGAGGGGCGCGGAGCCGGAGCCGGTGAGAAAGATGCGCCAGGCGTCCTGCGGGTGATCGGGGAACGCCGCGATGATCGCCTCGAGGAGCTCGAGGACCTTCTCGGGCTGCTTCGTGTGGTGGCGCTGGTAGTCGCTCCACAGGATGGCCTTGGTGGTCGGGTCGACGACGGTGGCCTTCACCGTCGTGCTGCCGACATCCATGCCGATCGCCAGGAAGCTCTTGCCGTTTGGCGTCCCACCTGAATTGCCTGCTGTGCCCATGCTTCGAACTCCGATCGATCGCTCGCGTGCCGAGGGTGGACTGACACGTCAGTCCAGCGCGGTAAGGTACGCCACATATCGAAGGCGGCAAAGGAAAACGGCCGAGCCGCGCATTCGGGTCGCCGACCGCAGCCCCATGTGATCGTTGGGGAATCACCGTCACCGACCGAGCTCGAGCGGACGGAGACGCTTTTGGAACGCTAGGATGGAACATGCGCGTGTGCGCCGGCCCTCTCGTCGTCCTCCTCGTGTGTGCGCTGGCGTGCTCGCCGGCGGCCTCCCCGCCCGGCGTGGCGGTCATGGACGTGAAGCTCGTGCCGCGCTCGGACGCCGGAGTCGCCGACGAGACCGACGCGGGGCCGAAGCCGCTGCGCCTCCCGCCGATGCAGGCCGCCGATCGCCTCTTCGCCGAGGGCCGCGCGTACGCGCAGGCCGGGCAGCACGCCGCAGCGCTCGACCGGTTCGAGAACGCCTACCGGATTTCACCGAGCGACGAGGTCCTCTACTGGATCGGTCATTCGCTCGAGAACCTCGGACGGCGTGGCGAGGCCGCCGAGGTCTACGAGAAGTACCTGCAGGGCGACCTGTCACACATCGATCGGATGTCGATGGAGCTGCGGATCAAGCAGCTCCGAGGGGGCCCGTAGGAGAGAGTCTCTTTGGGGCTACTTCCGTTTCGGCGGGAGCGCGCCGCCGCCGAACGGGTTCGGCGGGATCTTCGCGCCCTTGAGCGCGGCGCTGCCGGCGGGCTTGGGCTTGCCCGAGGCGGCGGGCTTCGCGCCCGAGGTGCCGACCGGCGCCGCCGGCGAAGGCGTGGGATCGCCGATGACGACAGGCGGCGCCACCGGCGGCGGCGGCGGCGGCGTGGGCGCTGCGGAGACGGCGGCGCTCGGCTCCGGCGGCGTCGCGGCCTTCGGCGGATCGTCGGTGCCGCTGAGGATGATCGCGCCGGCGGTGCCGACCACGACGCACACGCCGAGGAGGACGAGGCACACGCGAAGCCCGAGGCTCGCCTTCGATGTGCTCGGCTCGGGAAACGATACGCGCGAGAGCGCAGGGCTGCGGCCGGTCGGCGACGAGGCGGGGTTGAAGACCTGGTAGGTGAGCGCCGCGGGCTGCTCGTCGGACGGGGAGCGCGTCTCCGCCGAGCTCGGATGGCTCGGCAACGGCGGCGGCCCTTGCGGTGACCACGCCATCGGCGCCGCAACGAACGGCGGCGGCGACATCGACGGCTGCGCGTGCTGCGCCTGCTGCGCGTGTTGCGCCTGCTGCGCGTGCTGCGCCTGCTGCGCCTGCGGGGCTTGCTGCGCGTGCTGCATTCCCGTGCGGGGCGGGGCGGCCGGGATCGCGGCCCGGGAAGACTGGGAGACGTGGGACATGCCCGCGGGCATTGCGGGCGGCATCGGCGGCATCGACACCGTCGGCGCGAGCGGCGCGGCGGTTGGCGCGAGCACCATCGTCTCGTCGGCGCGCACCGGCATCGACGCGACCATCGGCATCGGAGAGTGCGCGTGCGGCGGCGGCGGCGGCGCGGGCGCCACCGACGAATGCAGCGGCGGAGACGACGACGCTTGCGACGCCATTCGCGGCTCGGACGCGAGGCGCGCCGCTTCTTGCGCCAGGCGCGCTTCAGGCGCCGTGCGCGCCGCTGGCGCCGGCTCGGGCCCGGCGACTCCGGGCTCCGGCGGCGCGATCGGCGGCTCAGGCTGCGCGACCAGCCCCGCAACCGCGATGGGGCTCAGCGCGTAGGTCGTGACGAGCGGCTTTCGCTCGAGCGGGACCACCGCCAGCGGCGCCGCCATCGGATCGGTCGCGGGCGCGAGCGTGATCGCGCCCTCCTTCCCGAGACCGGACGACGTGACCGCCGGGGTCGACGCGCCCGGCAGGCTCGACGGACTCGACGAAACGGTGGCCGCGAAGCGCGGCGGCGCGGCCGACGGTGAGCTGCGGGGCGCGGAGGGCGCGACCGAGGGTGAGCTACGAGGCAGCGGCACGCTCGGCGCGCCGGACGGAAGCGCGGGGGGCGCCCTCAGCAGGGGCGCCTCGCTCATCCGCTTCGTCATGGGCGCGCTCGTCGGCGCCTCGGGCTCGGCCGCGC
>JAYTBL010000538.1:0-19380 GCA_043736975.1 Polyangiaceae bacterium | reverse complement strand
CCGCTCCAGGGTCAGGGCTACGACCCCGGTGGGGTGCTCCCCATCGGGCCTGCCAGCACGCGCGTCGACGGCGGGCGCTGCGACGGTGGCGACAGCGGCTGCGACGGCGGTCCGGCCGACGCCGCCCCGCCCATCCCGATCCCTGACGCCTCCGCCGAGCCCAAGAACTCGTGCACCACAGCGCGCGCCGTGGGCTCGGTCAGCGGCGACACCGGGGCCGGCACCGTGACGGCGCTCGGCACGTGCTCCGAGTGGGTGAGCTTCCGCGCCACCGAAGACAACGCGGGCGTGCTGGGGGCCGGAATGAAGGTGAAGCTCACGCTCACGATGACCGGCGGAGACTTCGACCTCTACGTCTATTACGACCCGGTACGCGATACCTTGTCCTGCGCCGCCCCCTCGGAGCGCTCCTTCCGGTCGGGCACCACCGCGGAGGAGGTGTCGCTCGCCTGGGGTGAGGGCACAATCTCGAACGGCAGCGACGACGTACGCACCATCGGCGTCGCGATCATCAAGACCAACGGCCCGTGTGGCGGGACCACCTGGAGCTTGCTCGCGGAAGGCAACCGCTGACCTGGTGCGCGCATCGACGCGCAGCTCTAGCAGAGAGAACGACGGGGTAGCTCGCATGCGAACGCCCGCTGCGGAACGCGTTTCGCACGCGTTCACTTTCCGTCACCCGAACGTCAAGAAAAACGTCGATGATACGCCGTGCGCCTGGACCGCTCGACCGTGCGCGCGCTGATCACGAGCCGACTGTTCCAGTTCCTGGCGGTGGGAGCGCTCCTGCTCTTCGCCGCCCCCCGGGAGCGAGGCGACCGTGACGTGGTGGTGGACGCGCGGCGCGTGGACGAGGCGCTGCGCGCCGAGCAGGCGCGGCGAGGACGCGCCCTGACGACGGACGAGAAGAGCGAGGCCGTCCGCGACCTCGTCGACGAGGAGGTCCTCGCCCGCGAGGCGGTGCGCCTGGGTCTCGGGACTGGCGACGCGATCGTGCGCGCCCGCCTCGCGCAGCGAATGAGCGCCAGCCTGGCGGCGTCGCTGCCGGCCCCGCCGGTCGCGCCCGACGAGCTCGAGCGGGCCTGCGCGACCGAGGCGGCGCGCGCGCCGGAGCGCGCGAGGGTGGCGTTCTGGTTCGTACCCAAGGATCTCCCGGGCGCTGCGGACGAGGCCGACGCGATTGTCCGCCTGCTCCGCGCCGGCGGACCGCGCAGCGCCCACGGTCGTGGCCAGCGCCCGCCGATCCCCGACGGCGCAGTGTGGAGCGAGGAAGCGCTGGCCGCCGTCACCGGCGCGGCGGTGGCGCACGCGGCGCTCCACGCGCCGGTCGGCGAGGCGGCAGGGCCGTTCGCCGCGGCCTGGGGGTTCTACGTCCTGGTGCCGCTCGAGCGGCGCCGCGCCGAGCCGGCGGAGGTCCGGGCTGACGTCCAGGCCGCGCTCCTGCGCGACAAGCAGGCGGCGGCGATCGAGGCGTGGATCGGGCGCGCGCGCCGGGACTACGTCATCGACGTGCGCGCGCCCGAAGGGCAGCAATCGTTCGATCTGGCTGCGCGAACCGGCAGGACCGCGAAGTGAGCCTCGTGCGCCTAGCGATCAACGCGATGGTGGCGCTCGCGCTGCTCTTCGGCGCGCTGGCCGCGACGTCGCCGGCGGGCGCTCACGAGCTGCCCGTCGCGCAGATCACAATCGAGGCGCTCTCCGCGAACGAGGCGCGCGTCACGGTGCGCGCGCCGGCGGAGACGCTGCTCGTGGAGGCGCCCTTCGGCTGCCACTTCGACCCGCCGCCGACGCCTTCGGGCGTGCTGAGGTGCGACGATCGGCTCGCAGGGAAGGTGCTCGTCGCGCAGGGCACCGGGACCGCCTTCGTCACCGTGACCGGCGTAGGCGGCCCGAACGTCGAGTCCTCGCTCATCACCGCGAGCGCGCGGCAGGTGACCTTGCCCGGCGCTCCGGCGCCGCGCAGCGTCGTTCCTCGTTACGTGGCGCTGGGCGTCGAGCACGTCCTGTCGGGCCTCGACCACGTTCTGTTCCTCGTGGCGCTCTTCGGGCAGGCGTGGATGGTGGCGCGGGGCTCGATCCGCAGCGCGGCGAGGGAGCTGGCGCGCACCGCGACCGCCTTCACCGTCGCGCACAGCCTCACCCTGGCGGCGACGGCGCTCGGCGCGCTCCACCTGCCGGCGGCGGTGGCCGAGGCGTGCATCGCGTGGAGCCTGGTGCTGGTCGCGCTCGACCTCGGCGACGGCCGGCGCCCGCCGCCTCCCGCGCGCAGCCGCGTGGCGCTCGCGGTGGCCTTTGGCCTCGTCCACGGTCTGGGCTTCGCGGGGGCGCTTGCCGGAACGCAGCTGCCCGCGGGGGCGCGCGCGATCGCGCTCCTGGCCTTCAACCTGGGCGTCGAGGCGGGGCAGATCCTGCTCTTCGGCGCGTGCCTCGCCACGGTCTTCGTTGTGCGGGCAGCGCTCGGCGAGCGCGCGCGCCTCGTGGCTCGGCTGCCGACTCTTTCGTCGTATGTCGTCGGGATCACCGGCGGCGTCATGTTCGTCTCTCGCGCGCTCGCGATCTTCCGCTGAAGGCTCAACTCATGCACCTCCGCTTCCTCCCCTCGATCCTCGCTCTCGCGGCCACCCTGATGCTCGCCGGCGCGGGCAGCGCCGCGGCGCAGGGAGCGCCCGACGATTTTCGGGACGTCACCAACGCTCCGCCGCCCGCCCCCCGTCCCGACGCGCTGCAGCCGACGCCCTCGCAGCCTGGCCCCCAACCGCCGGAGCGCCCCCGGAGCCCCTGGGAGCTCTCGACCTTCGGGTACTTGCGCGCCGGCCTCGACTACACGGCCAAGGATCCACGCTTCGATTTCGTGGGGCGCAACAACGGCTTCGTGCTCGACAGCGCGCGGGTCGGCCTCGACAGCAAGTATGCGCCCTACAACATCGCCGCGCGCGTCTCGCTGGAGGGCGCGTCGGACGTGCTGACCGGGCCCAACACCCCGCAGGGCTCGCTCTCGGTGCGCCTCCGCGACGCGTTCTTGCGCTGGGATCCCGTCCCCTGGCTCGGCGCGCAGGTCGGCCAGTTCAAGGCGCCTTTCCAGGAAGAGGAGCTGCGCGGCACGAACACGCTGATGTTCGTCTCGCGCGCGGTGGGCGTCGAGGGCGTGCCTCCCGGTCGCGGCTTCGAGACTCCCGGGATCCAGCTCGATCGGCAGCTGGGCGTGATGCTCTCGCCGGCGCGCCCCATCGGCGGCCCGGTAGCGGTCAGCTACTATGTGATGCTCATGAACGGCAACGGTTCGAACCAGCTGCTCGACGATAACGGTCGCTTCGGGATCGTAGGCCGGACCGAGCTCGGGATCCTCGAGTACGTGCGCCTGGGCGCGGGCATCTTCCGTAACGACCGCACCGTGGGCACGCTCCCCAACCTGTACAACGAGGAGGACTTCGGCCTCACCGGCGACGTGCTGGTGAAGGTCGCCGGCTTCCAGGCGTTCGGGGCCATCACCCGCGTCCGCACCGTCTTCGCGACCGTCGGCGCACGCGCCCGCGAGCAGCTCGCGTTCCACGCCCAGGCCGGTTACCGCTTCGACCTCGAGTCCTGGTTCATCGGTCCCGCCTACCGCTTCGCCTATTTTCATCCCTGGCAAGCGGGCGGCGCGGACGGCTTCGACGCCTTCCGCGTGCAGTACCACACGCTCGGCGTGCGGGCCGGGCTGACCAAGCTGCCCATCCAGGGCTGGCTCAACTACACGATCACCGGCGAGGCCGACGGACGCAAGCTCGACAACGATCGGCTCGAGCTGCTCGGTCAGGTGACCTTCTGATGGACCGGCGACGAGGCATCGCGCTCGGCGTCGCGGCGCTCGCCGCACTCGCCTGGGCCGGCTGCGGCGACCACCGCGGCGAGGCCTCGGCGCGCCAGGTCACCAGCCGCATCGAGCTGGTGGGCGGCGATCGCTCGCTGGGCGACGTCGGCGACTACCTGCTCGAGAACGAGCGGATTCGCATCGTCGTCCAGGGCCCTGGCTTCTCACGGGGCTTCGGCGTCTACGGCGGAAGCCTGATCGACGCCGACCTGCGCCGCCCCTTCGAGAACGGCACCAGCGGGCAGCCGATCGGCAACGACCAGTTCGGTGAGCTCTTCCCTGCGTTCTTCGTCCAGGCGGTCAACGTGAGCCGGGTCTTCGTCGACAACGACGGCACGAACGGCGCCGCCGCCCGCGTGATCGCCTCGGGCGAGGCCGGCGACTTCCTGGAGCTCGCCGCGCTCTTGAACCGCGCGGTCATCGGCTCGAACGTCGACTTCCAGTCGCTCTCCAGCGGCGCGCAGATTCGCTACCAGACGATCTACGAGCTCGAGCCGGAGAAGCCGTGGATCAAGATCCGCTTCCGCGCCGAGAACATCTCGAGCAAGGTGCTCAAGTTCCCGTCCGACCTCTCCACCGATCTGCTGGGTCTCGCGGGGCTCCCGGTGGGGGGCTTCAAGGTGCCGATCGGCGACGTTGCGCTCTTCGGCGCGACCTCCCAGGTCTGGATCCCCGGCATCGGCTTCGACTCGCGCTTCGGCCTGGAGGACGCGTACGCCAGGAAGGTCGACTTCCCTGCGTTCCCCGGGGTGCTCGCGGAGTTCGTGGCCTCGCGTGGTCAGGGCACCAGCTATGGTCTGGCCATCGAGGGCAGCGATCGCAGCTACGTGCTCGCCAACAAGAAGGCCTACGAGGGCGCGTCGATCCCCATCGACAAGACCACGATGCTGGTCCCGTTCAGCGCCAGCTCGTTTCTCGGCATCTTCCACGACTCGGCGCCCGACCAGCTCGCGCCCGAGGAGTCATTCGAAACGGTGAAGTACTTCATCGTCGGCTCGGGCGACATCGGATCGGTGCTCGACGGCTTCTACGAGCTGCGCGGCACGCCGACCGGGCGCCTGGGCGGCCAGGTCTTCGACGAGGTGACCGGCGTGCCGGCGGTCGGTACCAGCGTCCTCGTCTACCAGCGCGGCGCCGACCAGGGACGTCGCATCTTCACGCAGTACGACGTCCGTGAGAACGGCTCCTTCGGCGGCACCCTGGCGCCCGGCGATTACTCGCTGCGCGTGCAAGGCAAGAGCCGGCCGCTGGGGGCGTTCGTCGACTTCAGCATCGCCGCGGGGCAATCGAAGGGCGTGACGCTCAGCAGCACGCCGCCCGGTCGCATCACGGTGCGCATTCTCGACGACTCCGGGCACCCGCTGCCTGCCAAGAGCAGCGCGCTCGGCGTGTACGGCCCCGAGAACGCGGGCAAGCTCACGCGGCGCTTTCTCTTCGATCTGCAAGCCGGCGAGTCGTTCCGGCGGACCGACATGGTGGATGACGACCCCGACAACGACGAGACGCGGCGCTACGTCGAAGCCGTTGCCTTCACCAAGGACGGCACCGCCACCCTCGAGGTGCGACCCGGCACCTACCGCATCGTCTCCAGCCGCGGGCCAGAGTACGACCTCGCCGCGACCGACGTGGTGGTGGGGCCGAACGAGTCGCGATCGGTCACCCACCTGCTGACGCGCGTGGTCGATACCGCGGGCTTCATCGCCGGCGACCTCCACGTTCACAGCAAGAACAGCATCGACTCCTCGATGAGCCTCGACGAGCGCGTCCTGGCGCTCGCCGGTGAGGGCGTGGAGTGGGCGGTCTCGACCGATCACAACTTCGTGACCGACTACCGGCCCTACGTCGCCCGCAACGATCTCTTCCCCTGGCTCTACCCGATGGTGGGCCTCGAGATGACGACGCTCGAGTCGGGCCACTTCAATGGCTACCCGCTGCGCTATGACCCGGCCCCCGTGACGCGCGGCGCCTTCGAATGGGCGAGCCGCCCGCCCGCGGATCTCTTCAAGGACCTGCGCGGGCTCGGGAGCCTGGGCCCGGAGCGGACCATCATCCAGGTCAACCATCCGCGCGACGGCATCCTCGGCTACTTCTCCCAGTACCAGCGCTCGCCGTACACCGCCGAGGAGAGCGCGCCTACGCTGGTCCAGACCGTCCTCGCTCCCAGCGGCCCGGCGTTCCGCACCAAGGACGCCAAGACGACCTTCTCGATGGACTTCGATGCGATCGAGGTCGCCAATGGAAAGCTCTTCTTCGAGATCCATCACTACCGCGTCCCCGATGCCTTGCCGGCCGGCGATCTGCCCTCCATCGTGCCGGCGGCGGGCAAGATCGTGCGCAAGGCCAACGGCGAGCCGGGCTTCCCGGGCGCGGTCGAGGACTGGTTCAACCTGCTGAACCTGGGAAAGCGCTTCGTCGCGGTCGGCACCGCCGACTCGCACTCCGGCGCCGACGAGGCCGGGCATTTCCGCACCATGGTGTTCGTCGGCGATGACCGGCCCGTCACGCTCACCGACGAGCGCCTGGCGACGGCGTTCCGCGATCGCCACGTCGTCGCCACCAACGGACCGCTCCTCGACTTCTGGGTCGACGACCCCGCGCGCGGGGTGATGGGGCGGACCATCCGCAGCGCGGGCGATCGCGTGTCGCTGCACTACCAGCTCACGTCGGCGCCGTGGGCGAGCGTGGCGCGCATCAACATCTGGCGCAACGGTACGATCGCCAAGGTGGTGCAGGTCGATCCCGATCGCGATCTCGCGCGGCAGCCGCTCGCCGAGGTGGTCGAGCTGCCGCTGGCGCTCGATGCCAGCAACAAGGCGATCGACAGCTGGTTCGTGCTCGAGGCCATCGGCTATCGGAGCCTCTTCCCCGTGGTGACGCCCCAGGAGGTTCCGCCGGTGCTCCTCACCGAGGCGGTGGCGACGCTCGCCGGCCCGCTCGGCCTGGGGAGTGACGAGTTCGGTGCGCTGCGCCCGCCCGAGTGGTACCCGGTCACCGCGTATGCGCTCACCAACCCGGTCTGGGTCACGCGCCAGGAGGGAGACTTCCAGCCCCCCGGCGTCGTCCCCCTCGAGGTGCTCGATCGTCCGGAGAACGATCCGAAGATGCAGGCGTTCGTCTACCCGAAGACGACCGTGCGCGCGCCCAAGATGCGGACGATGCTCGCCCAGAGCCGTCCCGTCGATCGCTACGAGCCGCGCGGAAGGGTGCCGCTCTTTTACCCCCGCTCCGACAACCCGTTCGACGTGCGCAAGGCGCTCTCGCGCTTCGGTCACCTCGCGGGCCACGCCGAGTGATCGAGGCACCGCGGTGACGGCGCGATGGCGCCGCGATGGGCGCGCCCGGGTGGGTGAGCAGGCGATCCAGCACCTGACCTGATCGCGCACGATCGGCCGCAGTTTGTTGGGTAGCACGCCCGGCATACGACGTGCACCCACATGGCGGTCATGCGCCTCGCTCAGCTTGCTCTCGTCGTCACGCTCGCCGCCTCGGCCCTCCACTGCTCGAGTGAGGAGCCGAAACCCGAAGCCCCCGAGGCGATCGTCGAGAACCGTCCGGGCCAGCTCAAGATGACCAGCCCGGGGCGCGCGGCGTTCCTCACCGACGACGGCCAGCCGGTCGAGGTGCGCGGCACTGGCGCGACCTCGGCGCTGACCATCAACGGCGAGCCGGCCGAGGTCGCTGCCGACGGTAGCTTCCGCGCCAAGGTCAGCGCCGCCAAGGGCCTCAACCTGGTGGTGGCGGTCGACGGCGAGTCGCGCCTCGAGACGCCCTTTCTCTTCGGGCGCTACCTGAAGGCGGAGACGCCGATCGCGCAGGCCATCGCGCTCGATGTCGGGAGCCGCGGGCTCTCCGCTCCGCTGCCGGCCGCGAGCCTCGAGTCGGTGACCAACCTCGCGCTGGAGAAGCGCAACTTGATCGCAAACTTCGCCGGGCAGAGCTTCAGCGGCACCGTGACCGGCGCCACCTGGGGCTTCGTGGTGACCGGCGGCCGCAACGGCGCTACCAAGGTCGCCTTCGCCGCCGCGGCCCGGGGTGTGGCGGTCGACGCCGCCATCTCCGACGTCGTGGTCGACGGGCGCCTCTCGATCACCGCGCTGGGCCTCACCTATGCGCGCGACGTCCGGATCACCGTCGACGGGGCGGTGGTCACGGGCGACGTCGAGGTCGCGGTCGAGCCCACCAAGGGCACGCTCAGCGCAGCGATGCCGACCGCCGCGGCGAAGCTCGACGGCTTCCGCTTCGATACCGACAACGCCGGGTTTCCCTGCTGCGTCGATACCATCATCACCGGCTTCATGAAGCCCAAGGTCGAAGCGGCGATCCGCGACGGGCTCCGCGAGCAGCTCCCCAAGGCGCTGCAGCTGACGCTCGATGGCATCGGGATCCCGAAGCAGCTCGACCTCGCCGCCGCCGGCATCTCCCTGCGCATGCCAATCGCGACGCGGTTCGACGGCTCGTCGTTCGGGTTGACGGGCCTCACCATCACCGCCTCGACGCTGTTCGGGGGCACCTTCAACCCAGGCACGCCGGGCGACCGCGCGCCCGGCTGGATCTCGTTCGCCCAACCCTACGCCGAGGGCGCGCCGCGGCCGCCGGTGCTCGGCGCGTCGTTCTCTTTGGACGCCGTCAATCAGTTGATGTTCGCGGCCTGGGGCAGCGGCGCGCTCTCCTTCACCTTGCCGTCACCGCTCGACGCGAAGATGACGCCCGCGCTCCCGCCCATCGTATCGATCTCGGAGGCCGGTGTTCTTCGCGTGGGCCTCGGCGAGATCCTCGTGCAGCGCACGACTTCGAAGACGCCGCTCGCCGCCGTGACCGTGATGCAGGACGTCGCCCCCAGCGGCGACCGTGACGCGCTGGTCTTGACCCCCAAGGGCGAGCCGACGATCTCCATCACCTGGCTGAGCGACGAGATCGTGGGCAGCGGACGGAACCTGGTGGCCGTCGCCGCCAAGGAGCAGCTCGGCAAGTTCCTGACGCCCTTCCGCCTGCCCATCCCGAAGTTCGCGCTGGGCGCGCTGGGCGCGGGCTTCGCTGGACAGTCGCTGGCCATCGACTCGGCGAACGTGGTGGTCGACAAGGCGACCGGCCGCATCCACGCGTCGGGCGCGATGAGGTTGGCGCGCTGAGCATCGCGCCTGCGGATCACTTCTTCTTCGGCGCGGCGGCGTCGGTCTTCTTGAGCGGCGTCTTCCACAGGTAGACGTAGTGCTCGCGGTTCTTCGGCTCGCGGTGATCGCGCGCGATGACCGTCCAGGTGGTCTCGGGCTCCACGCCTTCCATGTCGAAGTCGTGCGAGACGATGCGCGAGCCCGGCTTCAGCTTCTCGAGCTGCGGGATGAGGCGGACGTTCAGCTCGGGCAGGAGATAGAGCGTGACCACCGTGGCTGGCGAGAGATCGACGGTGAAGATGTCCTTCTGCTCGATGGTGACGAGGTGCTCGACCTTGTTGCGCTTCACGTTCTCCTTCGACTCGGCGACGCGCTTGGGGTCGATGTCGTAGCCCACGGCCTTGATGCCGAAGCGCTTGGCAGCGTTTATGACGATGCGTCCGTCGCCGCAGCCGAGGTCGTAGAGCACGTCGGTCTTCTGGATCTTCGCCGCATCGAGCAGCTTGTCCACGACGTTCTGGGGCGTGGGCACGTACTCGATGTCGGGGACCTGGCTGTCGAGATCGGCGGCGGCGGTGACCACCGGGGACGGCGCCTCGGGCTTCGCGGAGGCGACGGCGGCGGGCGGGGAAGGGGGAGGGGAGGGGGGCGTCGCGGCCGGCGGCTCGGTGGCGGGCGTGCACGCGAGGAGGGCGCTACAGGCGACGAGACGGCGGAGAGCTCTCATGGCGGCGGACGGTATCACTCGTACTCGTACTCGGCCTATGCTCGTCGCTGGATGCGTCGCGCCCTCCTCGTTGCCTCGCTCCTCGCGAGCGCGTGCGGGCCTTCGCCTCCCCCGCGTCCCGCGCCGCCGGCCCGCCCCTCGCCGGTGGCGGAGACCTGCACGACCCGACTGCCGCCGCGCTCCGCCGCGCTCCCCACGCTCGCGCCGCTCGCGGCGCCCCCCGCGCCGCCCGGTCCGCTGCTCGCCCTCCGCTCGCAGCTCATCGTGAACCTCGACCTCCCGCTCGCCGGCGTTCGCCAGGCGATCGAGGCGAAGGTGCCGCGGCGGGTCGCGGAGGAGCGCGATCACGATCTCGGGGTCGCCGGGCGCCTCGAGTACACGGTGGATCGCGGGCCCTTCGCGCTGCGGGTCGAGGGAGACGCGCTGGTGGTGGAGTCGGTCCTCCAGGGCCGCGCGCAGGCCTGCGCCAAGGGCCGCTGCTATGCGGGGTGCTCCCCCGAGGCGCGGGCCACGGCGCGGGTGCCGCTCCACCTCGGTGCAGACTACAAGCTTCACGCGTCCGACGTCCGGGTCGAGGTGACGCGCGGCTGCGAGGTGAAGGCGCTGGGCGGGCTCGTGACCGTCGACGTGACGCCCATCCTGCGCGGCGCGCTCGCCGGCCAGTCGCGGATGATCCAGGCGTCGATCGATCGTGAGCTGCCGGACCTGCGAGGCGAGGCGATGCGCCTGTGGAGCGAGCTCGAGAGGCCGAAGGCGCTGCCTCTCGGGGCGTGCGTCCTGCTCGAGCCCGAGGAGATCGTGCAGGGGCCCGCGAGCGGGACGGTGGAGCTCGCGCACCTGCGCTTCGGGCTCTTCGCGCGGCCCGAGGTCCGCATGAAGTGCGGGCCCGAGGTTGCGACTTCGAAGGCGCGGCCGCTGCCGCCGCTGCGCGACGATCGCGCGCTGCCGACGCTTGGCGCCGTGCATCTCGCGATCGTGCTCGCCCCCGACGCGACCGCGCGCGCCCTCGAGAGCAGCGATCCCTTCGAGCTCGGTGCGCGGCGCACCCAGGTCCGCAAGGCCTCGGGCGATCCGGTGGCGGGCTTGGACCTGGAGCTGGGCGGCGAGATCTGCGGCGCGGTCGCAGTGCGGGCCTCGGGCGTCACCTGGAACGATCCGCAGTCGCTGCACCTCACCGGCGTCACGCCGCTTCCCGAGGAGACCGAGCGGCTCGCGCCGGCGGGGATCGATGGCGCGCGCCTGGCGGCGGGGATCGAGCGCGCGCCGATCCCCTTGCCCCTTGCGGTGTCGGCGCTGGGGACGCTCCTGCCCGAGCTGGCGAGCGGTCTCTCCGACGATCGCGCGACCATCACCGCCGCCGTGGAGAGCGCGCTGCCCGAGACCGCCGGTCTGCGAGGCGCCGACGTCGTGGCGGTCGCGCTCTTGCGCGGCGCGGTCACGATCCGCGCAAAGTGATGATCACTCGCCGGAGCCGCGCAGCTCCTCGTTCTCCGCGGTGAGCTTCGCGACGGTCGCTCTCAGCTCCTCGAGCTCCGCGAACAGCCCGGGGGCGAGGCTCGCGAGGCGCTCCCGGCCCGGCGCCTGGCTCGGCCCGCTGCTGCGGGGGGGCGCGAAGGAGCGCGGCGTCTCGCGGCGCGGGCGCGCCGAGTCACGGGCGCGGGCGTCGAGCGCGAGGACGCGCTCGGTCATCGTGCCCAGTCGCACCTCGAGCTCCTTCACGTGGGCCTCGGCGAGATCGCGGGCGCGGGCCTCGGTGCTGAGCGCAGAGCGGAGCGCGCCGAGCTGTCGCTCGAGCTGGTCGTCGGGCGGGGGCACGGTGGCCGCCGCGGACGAGAGGCGAGGCTCGGAGTCGTCCTCGCGGCGCGGATCGCGCTTCGGGGACTGCGAGGGCGCGGGCGGGTCGTGGTGCACGCTCGGGCTGACCATCTCGATCTCGATGGTCGCCGGCGGAGGAGGCGTCGGCGCCGTTGCGGGCGCTGGCGGCGGGGGCGGGGCGTCGCGCGGCGCCTCCTTCCCGAGGATCGCGCTGCGCGCCAGGAAGTAGCCGGTCGCGGTGAAGCCGGCGGCGCCCAGCACCGAGGTCAAGCCGAGTGCAACGAGTGCGTCCATGTCACCGATCTCCGTCGTCAGCAGCGCTCGGAAGCCAGCGGGCCTCCACGCGTCGATTGCTCGCGACCGCAGCGTCGTCAGGGCCGTCGCTCAGCGGCCGGTCGGCGCCGTGGGCGATGACCTCGATCCGCCTCGCATCCACCCCCAGCTCCACCAGCCGGCTCTGCGCCCAGCGGGCGCGCTCGAAGCTGAGCGTGCGGTTGTAGACGCGATCCCCTTTGCGGTCGGCGTGGCCCTCCAGCACCACGCGCCGCCGCGGATCGGCCCCCATGCTCGCGGCGAGGAACGCGAGATCGTCCCAGCTCGCGTTGGGCTGGTCGCTCTCGAAGCGCGCCACCACCATGGGCGCCGCGCTCTCGAAGGCGCTCGCGGCTGGAGATGGCGCCGCGGGCGCGGCCGTGGCGTCGGGCGCGAGCGCCACCGGGGCGTAGGCCTCCGCGGCGCCGCCCTCCGAGGCGCCGAAGGCCAACGGCCCCAGCACCAGATTCACGACGAGCAGCGCCGCCGTGCTTGCCGAGAGGCAAGCGGCAAACAGGTACCTCGCGGCCGTCGTTCCGCGCATGATGCAGCCATCCTACGCTGCTGCGCCGCGGGTTGCTAAGCTCGCTCCCGTGTACCACCCCGAAGGACCCACCTTCCTCGAGCTGATGCGCCAGGCCCTGGCGTCGACCGAGCGCGGCTACGATCTCCTCGCGCCGAAGTTCGACCGCACGCCCTTCCGCACGCCCGAGCATGTCCTTTCGGCGATGGTGACGGCGATCGGGCCAGCGCCGGTGGGGGCCGCGCTCGACGTCTGCTGCGGGACCGGCGCCGCGATGCAGCACTTGCGTGCACTCTGCAAGGAGCGCGTGGTGGGCCTCGATTTCAGCCAGGGCATGCTCGACGAGGCGGCGCGCCGCGTGTCCGCGGCCCCCGGCACGGCGGCGGTGGAGCTGCGGCGCGGCGATGCCCTGGCCCTGCCGTTCGCGGCCGAGTTCGACGTCGTGACCTCGGTGGGCGCGTTCGGGCACATCGTGCCTGCGAACGAGGACCGCTTCGTGGCGGGGATCGCGCGCGCGCTGAAGCCGGGCGGGCGCTTTGTCTTCGCGACCGGGGAGAACCCGAAGCTCACGTCCCCGTGGTGGTGGGTGGCGCGGACGTTCAACGGCGTGATGCGCGTACGCAACGCGCTGCTGAAGCCCGAGTTCATCATGTACTACCTCACGTTCCAGTGGCCGGAGGTAGGCGCGCTGCTGGCGCGGCACGGCCTGGACGCCGAGGCCAAGCGGGGCCTCGCCCCCACGCCGTACGACAGTGCGATCGTCGTGGTGGCGACCAAGCGTACCTAGAACACGCCAGACCTTCTCGGGGCGGTGCGCGAGCCTCCGCTCGAAGCGCCGAAAGCGCGAGGTGGGCTTCGAGGGCGTCGAGGTGCTGCGCCCAGTGGCGGCGGTACGGCGCGACCCAGGCATCGAGCTCGCGCAGCGGCTCCGCGCGCAGGCGATAGAGCCGGCGCTGCGCGTCGACCGCGGGCTGCGCAAGGCCGAGGGCCTCGGCGAGATCGTTGACCGCGCGGTCGTCCTTGCGCAGCAGATCGAGGATCTTGCGGCGACTCATATGCCCGTCAAGGCATTTGTTACTCGTCGCTGGCGAAGACGACGCGTCCCAGCCTGGCCTCCGCGGGAGACGCATGCGCGCGCTCCTCCTCGAGCGCCTCGGCCTCGGCCTCGAGATCGGCGAAGCGGTAGCGCACTTCGCCGTTCGGGCCGGTATCGACGTCGCCGCCCAGGTCGACGACGCGCCGGGTGATCTCCTTCGACGTCGGATCGACGCCGGTCGCCACGCGGTACGCGACGCGCAGCGCCTCGTCGGGCACCGGCTCCTTCTTCGGGGCGCGGGTGAGGACCTCCTTCAGGATCGCGAGCCGCGCGTTCTCCTCGGCCACCTTCTTCTGCTGGCGTAGCTGCACGAGCCCGCGCGCCATCGGCAGCGCGAAGAGCGCCAGCGAGAACACGAGCGGGACGATACCGAGCACGATCGGCACGCCGTCGTTGGGGAGGATGAGCGGCGGGGAGCCCTTGGGCACGTGCGTGGTGAACAGCGTGTACAGGTTCGAGATGGTGAGGCCGTGGCTGAGGACCCAGCTGCTCGCGATCAGGTTGAACGCGTTGAGCGCGGCGATGGC
The DNA here is from genome assembly GCA_043736975.1 of Polyangiaceae bacterium. Lineage (GTDB taxonomy): Bacteria > Myxococcota_A > Polyangia > Polyangiales > Polyangiaceae > Labilithrix. Next base: position 5,419 of record JAYTBL010000538.1, on the reverse strand, counting down.
GAGGTTCGACCCGCCGGGATTGCCGGTGAGCGGCGCGAGCACCGCCGGCGTGTCCCACGCGGCGCGGCGCTGCGGCAAGGGCGCGAAGGGCTCTGCCGGCTGCGCCTCCGCGGTGCGCCGCAGCGCTTCGAAGCGATAGATGATGCCGCCCTGCTCGGCGACGTCGACGGTGCCGTCGTGATCGAGCATCAGGCGCGCCATCAGGGGGTCGGCCTGGTCGCGTGGGAGGCCGGTGACGCGCATCACATCGGCCAGGCCGACGCGTCCCTTCTGCACGCGGATCTCGTCGAGGATGCGGCGCCGCATCTCCTGCGGGTCGGGCGCGGGCTGAGAGGGGCCGAACACGAAGCGGTTGACCTTCTCGTAGAAGGGGACCTCGTTGGGGTCGCGGTCGCGCTGCCGGCGGCGCGCGGTGAAGCCGTCGTCCATCGCGCCGTAGCGGCCGACGTAGAGCGGCGACCAGGGATGGAAGGTCCAGAAGAGCGCGTCGGCGATGGCGCGCACCAGGCCGCCCAGCATCGCGGTGCCGAAGCCGCTGTCGCGGTCGTTCGAGCCGCGCGCCATGGTGAGCCCGATGATGATGCCGACGAAGAGCAGCGCGTAGCCGACCATCGCGATGAGCAGCCAGGCGCGCACGACGAAGCGCCCGGCGGCGAACAGCCCGCGACCGATCCTGGAGAGAACCTCCCAGGTCTTCTCGCGCTTCTCCCAGGGCTTGGTAAAGCCGTTCGGGAAGACATGGACGAGATCACCGTCCTCGGTGACGCGCAGGTGCCCGCGGTACTCGCTGGTGAGCCAATGGAGGCCCGTCTCGGCGTCGCGCTGCGCGAGCCCGCTCGCCACCGACGCATCGGCCACGGTCATCGGCCTCGTCGGGTCGTCGAGCTTCCCGCGGAGCACATCCGCAGCGGCAGCGGGCTCCATGGACCGAGGGGCTTCGAGCACGCTCGCAAGGTAAGCCCGCGGACGCCCATATGCCACGCTCCTGATGGCGGAGCCCTCCGTGTAGACTGCGCGCATGTCCAACGCACTCGAGACGGTCGTGCTCGTCGACGGCGAGGCGAGGGTCGTCGTCGCGCCGGCCCGCGGGGGGATGGTGACGCGCTTCGAGGTGGGCGGGCGGCCGGTGCTGTTCCTCGACGAGGGCTCGCTGCTCGATCTCTCCAGGAACGTGCGCGGCGGCAACCCCGTCCTCTTTCCCTCGCCCGGGCCGCTCGCGGGCGATCGCTTCGAGCGCGCCGGGAATTCCGGCAGCATGAAGCAGCACGGCTTCGCGCGGCAGGAGCGCTGGTCGGTGATCGCGCAGACCGCGTCCGAGGTCACCCTCGAGCTCCTCGCGAACGACGCGACGCGCCCGCGGTACCCCTGGGACTTCGCGCTGCGGCTGAGGTACGCGCTTGCGGCCGGCGCGCTCACCGTCGCCACCACCGTCGAGAACCGCAGCGCGACCGAGCTGCCGTTCGCGCTCGGGTTCCATCCCTACTTCCACGTCCCCGACGCCGACAAGGCGCGCTGCCGCATCACCACCGACGCGACGCGCGGCTTCGACAACGTCACCAAGGCCGCGGTGGAGGTGATCAGCCCCATCGACCTCACACCGAAGGAGGTCGATCTCCACCTCGCGAACCACACGCCGCACCAGGCCACGCTCGAGCGCGCGTGCGGCGACCGCATCGTGGTCGCCGGAGATCCCGCCTTCGGTCGCTGGGTGGTCTGGACCCTCGCCGGCAAGGACTTCGTGTGCCTCGAGCCGTGGACCGCGGCCGCCGACGCGCTCAACACCGGTGAGGATCTCCTCGCCGTGTCGCCCGGAGCGTCACGCACGCTCACCATGAGCATCGCCCACCGCGCAGGCTCGCCCGGCTAGCTCGGCGGCGATTTCCGGGGCGGTGGGAACGCCGCATCGCAGGTATGCTGCGCCCCATGGCTACCACCGTCGTTTTCGATACCAACCTCGGGTCCTTCGAGATTGCCCTCGACGAGGAGCGCGCGCCCAAGAGCGTCGCGAACTTCCTCCGTTACGTCGACGAAGGGCACTACAGCGAGACCATCTTCCACCGCGTGATCCCTGGGTTCATGGCGCAGGGCGGAGGCTACGACGCGAAGTACGAGAAGAAGTCCGTCCACGACTCGGTCGAGAACGAGGCCGACAAGACGCGCAAGAACACGCGAGGCACCGTGGCCATGGCGCGAACCAACGATCCGAACTCGGCCACCGCGCAGTTCTTCGTCAACGTCGCGGACAACGGCTTCCTCGACCACACCGCGAAGTCAGGCAGCGGCTGGGGCTACACGGTCTTCGGCGAGGTGACGTCCGGCATGGACGTCGCAGACAAGATGGTCGCTGCGCAGACCGGCTCGCAGGGCCCGTTCGCGAAGGACGCTCCGCTCGCGCCGATCACGATCACGTCGGCGCGCCGCAAGTAGAGACGCGCTCGGCCCATGAAGGACGGGGGGGCCAGGGGGGCAGGCCGGGCAGGCCGGGCAGGCCGGGCAGGCTGGGCCCGGTGCATCGCCGCGCTCGCGGCCCTGGCTGCGGCCTGCGGTACCGCGCGCCCGAGCCCGCCGCTCGCCGCGAGCCACGCGGCGGACGCAGGGGTCATCGCGCCGCCGGTCGTCGTGCCGGTCGTGGTGCGTGATCCCAGCGCGGCCGTGGAGCCGCCCGACCTGCGCTTCGCCGGGCTGGATGCGCCCATCACCGCCGCCATCGAGGCGGGCAAGCTGCCGGGCTGCGTGCTGGTGGTGGGGCGGCACGACGAGGTGCTCGTCCGCCGCGCCTACGGCTCGCGCGCGGTGCTGCCCGCGCCGGTGCCGATGACCGTCGATAGCGTGTTCGACCTCGCGTCGCTGACCAAGCCGCTCGCCACCGCGACGAGCGTGATGATCCTCGTCGAGCGCGGGAAGGTCGATCTCAAGGCGCCGGCTGCGAAATACGTCCCGGAGCTCGCGCGGCTCCCGGCGTTCACGGTCGAGCAGCTCCTGCTACACACCAGCGGCCTGCCCGCCGCGACGCCCATCTCCGACTACGCGCTGCCCGATCGCGCCGCGATCATGCGGCGCCTCGGCCAGAGCCTCGAGGGCAAGCTCAAGACCGCGGCCGGCGAGAGGTTCGTCTACACCGACGTCGGCTTCGTCGTCCTCGAGGAGATCGTGCGGCGCACCAGCAACAAGGACTTCGCCACCTTCGCGCGCGAGGAGATCTGGGAGCCGCTGGGCATGGACGAGACGGGCTTCTTGCCCTCGCCGAGCTTGCGCCTGCGCGCGGCGCCGACCGAGCAGCGCGACGGCCAGTGGATGAAGGGCGACGTCCACGATCCGCGCGCCTTCGCGCTCGGCGGCGTGGCCGGTCACGCCGGCGTGTTCTCCACCGCCGATGATCTCTCGCGGTTCGCGCGCGCGATGCTCGGCAAGGGCGCGCTCGACGGCAAGCGCGTCCTCGCAGAGCGAACCTTCGAGACCATGATCACGCGGCATGACACCACGAGCGGGGGCCGCGGCCTGGGCTGGGACCGCGACAGCAAGTTCGCCACCCACCGCAGCGCGCTGCTCTCCACGCGCGCCTTCGGGCACGGCGGTTTCACCGGTACCGCGCTGTGGATCGACCCCGGAAAGGATCTCTATGCCGTGTTCCTCTCGAACCGCGTGCATCCCGACGGGAAGGGCGCGGTGAACGCGCTGGTGGCCGAGGTGACCACGCGCGCGGTCGACGCGAGCGAGACCCGCACCGGCATCGACGTCCTGCGCGCCGAGTCGTTCGCGCGCCTCGCGGGGGCGAAGATCGGCCTGGTCACGAACGCGAGCGCGCGCGCCAGGGACGGCACCGCCACGCTCGATGTCCTGCGCAGCGCGCCCAGCGTCACGCTCGCCGCGATCTTCTCGCCGGAGCACGGCATCCAGGGGATCCGCGAGGGCAAGATCGGCGACGGCACCTACCACGGCGTGCCCGTCTACAGCCTCTACGGCGAGCGATCGTCGCCCACCAGCGCCACGCTCGACGGCATCGACACGCTGGTCTTCGATCTCCAGGACGCCGGGGCGCGCTTCTACACGTACGCGTCGACCATGAAGTCGGCGATGAAGGTAGCCGCCGATCGGCGGCTGCGCTTCGTGGTGCTCGACCGACCGAATCCCCTGGGCGGCGTCGAGGTGGCGGGGCCGGTGCTCGACGCGCCGGGCTCCTTCGTGAACCACCACGCGCTGCCGGTTCGCCACGGCATGACCATGGGCGAGCTGGCGCGCCTCTTCGCCGAAGACGAGCATCTCGATCTGAAGCTCGAGGTGGTGCGCCTGCAGGGCTGGCGGAGGAAGGACTACTTCGATCATACCGGGCTCTCGTGGGTGAGCCCGTCGCCGAACCTCCGCAGCGTCGAGGAGGTGGTGCTCTATCCCGCCGTGGGCCTCCTCGAGAGCACCAACCTCTCGGTGGGCCGGGGGACGGACACGCCGTTCGAGGTGCTCGGCGCCCCCGGCATCGACGGCGAGGCGCTCGCGAAGAGCGTCGAGGCGCGCGGCATCCCCGGGCTCGCGGTGCTGCCCATCACCTTCACGCCGACCGCGAGCATCCATGAGGGGAAGACGTGCGCTGGCCTGCGCCTGCGCGTCACCGATCGCGCGCTGTTCGAGCCGGTGCGCGCGGCGGTCACGCTCGCCCTCGCGATCCACGACGTGTGGCCGGCGTGGGATCTCGAGCACGTCGACCGCATGCTCCAGAGCAAGGCGGCGATGACCGCCATCACCTCGGGCAAGACCGCGGACGAGGTGACCGCGACCTGGGCGCCGGCGCTCGCCGCGTTCGGCGTGAAGCGGCAGCGGTTTCTCCTCTACTGACCGAGCGGGGCGCGCTTCCGGGTCGGGCTCTCCGGGGATGCGGATCACGTGCGAGAGCGACCGGGCCGCGCCCTCGCCGGGACGCGCGGTCTCGGCGACGCGCAGGAGGAGGTCCTCCACCTCGTGGCGGTTCGGGGCCCTCGCGACCAGTGCGCTGCCGTGCATCCCTTCGATGAGACGCGATGACGCGGCTGGCCGTCATCACCCCCAGGGGGTATGAATTTTTCAGGACGACTTGAGGTCCCGGCGGAGGCGCAGGCCGTCCCGCAGGGTCCACGCGCCCGCGCCGAAGAAGATGAGAAGTGCGAGGCCGAGGCCCGGTGTGGGCCGACCCCCGTGCTGGATCGCGAAGATGCTGAGGCCCAGGCCGGCCGCGAGGCTGAGCGAGCCGGTGACGATGCGCTTCGTGGCGATCATGCGGGCGATCGAGCGGTCGACGGTGCGGGGCATCAACGGCATACCAGGATCGCATAGCACGGGTTCACTCGGAGGGCGCTGGATCCGGGGCGGTAGCGGTGTCGGAGGGAGCGGAGGGCGCGGAGGCCGACGGGAGCTCGGCGGCGGCGTCTGCTTCGGGCGGAGGCTGGAGGCG
>JAYTBL010000537.1:0-9500 GCA_043736975.1 Polyangiaceae bacterium | reverse complement strand
CACTCATCGCCATCGATGTCGATGCACCGGTGACCGCGGCGGTGCGAAGCACTCCGCCGTGGACGAAAGTGCTGACCCTCGACGGTGCGCAGTGCGATTGCCTCGCGACGGACTCCACGCATCTGTACGTCGCGACGTCGCGCGGGCTCGTTCGCATCGCGCTGACGGCACTCGACACGCTTCTGCGGTCCTCTCCCTGCTCACCTTTTCTGTCGGCCTCTGCGTCGGCTGTGCCGCTCCCGCCGACGAAGATTCGGACACGGGAACCGGCGCTGCGACCACCGGCTCGGGCCTCCGCACTCCGATGAAACCCGGCCTGTACGACTCCAAGGGCGGGATGATGCACCTCTACACCTCGACCCGCGGCCTCACGTCGATCGGCGCTCAGCTGGGGAACTTCGAGCTTTCGCTCGGCGACGGCAACAGCGCCGGTTGCGATGCCACTGTCGATGTCACCGGCGGCGTCGCGTCCTTCACCGACGTCTCCTGCCGCACCACCCTCGACAGGGGGGCGAAGGCAGTGGCCGGCCAGATGCTCGTCACGGTCTCGGACACTGGAACGGAGATGGACATCTCGGGCGTCATCGCGGGGAAGAAGTTCAGCGAACACTTCGCGCCGCGGAAGGCAGGGGCGCTCAACGGCGTCTACTCGGCGCCGGGCGGCGGGAGGTTCGTCGTCTCTGCGAGCTCGGCCACCGAGCTCTCGTTCCGCTACAAGCTTCAGGTCGGGGACAAGTCCTACGAAGGCGAGGCGCGCTCCGCTGAGAACGACGACAAGACCCGGCCCGGCCAGTCTGCCGCCCTCTTCAACGACAACATGCTCGGAAACTGCAAGGTCAGTTTCAGCTCCAGCCGCGCTGCGGGAAAGACGTCCTGGACCACGTACGCGCTCGGCGCGGATGCTGACACCGCCGAGTGCAAGGCCCTCGGCCTCCACTGGGAGTGACGTCTCGACCGGAACGAGACGCAAGTCGGCACCGACGCGCGCAGTCACCCTTCCAGCGTGACGCGACGTTGCCGCCACAAGCGCGGTGACCCCTCGAGAAACGCGTGCTCGATGAGGGGCCTAACCTGGGCCTGCGCTCCCCGCATGGCGAGCCAATGCCCGCAATCTTGGGCTACTCGCCGCTGACATCGGGCTCACGTTCGACACCGGAGCGAACTGCGTAGAGCAGGCGGTCGCACTCGCGCGCTTCGAGGAGATCACGATCGAGGATTTGCCCCGGGCCTGATCCTCACGCCGCTCGGGCTCTTGATATGCGTGGCGTTTCTCGTTCGACGCGCTGGTTTCGGCGCCGCGACCGCGCATCGAAGCCCTCGCCCGGGTAGTGCGCCGCAAGAGGAAGGAAGGTGGCGCGCGGTGGTTGCGTATTCCACGCATGATACGCCCCTGCCTTTTGGTTTCGTTCTTTGGTCTCGGCCTCGCTCTCGGTTCGCTCAGCGGCTGCAGCCGCGCGATCGACTTGCTTCAATCTCGCGGCGACGCCGTCGACGCCGGCGCAAGCGCGCGCGCTTCGGGGGCCGACGCACCGGGCGCACCTCTCGCCGCTGCGCCCGCCTTCACCGGCGTGTTGACGGAAGCACGCGTGCTCGGCGCGACGGGATTGGCGAAGCCGTTCGAAGATTGGGATCAGGCCAAGGCCAAGCTCGAAGCGCAGCTCGGTGCGCCAACGCGCGTGAGCGGCAAGTGGCACGAGTGGGCCGTCGATCGCGATGGCACCTGCGCGTACGTCAAGGTCGAGCAGCAGGTCGGCAAAGTGATCGGTGCGCCGAAAGACATGAAGACGGTCGGCATGGTCGAGGGGCCCGCCACCCTCGACAAGAATGCACCTCAGTCGATGCGCAATGCATGCATCGCGATCGCGTCCGGCAAGGCGGACGCGCCCTCGACCACCACGCTCACGTTCGGGTCGGTCGACACCGCCAGCAATCCGAATGCCAAGGGGCCGCCCGCGCCGGTGCGTACCGTGTCGGTCAAAGAGGTGCGCGACGCCGTCGCCAAAGGCCAGTGGGTCGGTGGTCCGGTGAAGATGCAGGGGTTCGCCGTGAACACCACCACCATGACCTCGGGCTCGCAGCGCTCGGTGTCGCTGTCCATCGCCCAGGCCAAGGGCGGCGTCGGGTCGACAGTGGGCTGCGTCCTGGGCGACGTTCCCGATCCCAGCCCGAAACAGTGGGCGCCCGTCGAAGTGACCGGGACGCTCGAGAGCACCTTCGGCGGACGCATCGAATCCTGCAAAATCGTTGACTGAGCGTCCGTTATTGCACTCCTCGGTCACCCGTTCGTCCACGATCACATTCGCCCGCTCGTGGTGGGCGGCATCGACATGGGGCGAGATCTTCGTCAAGGGCGCGCAGGGGCAGCCGGTCACGATGAGCGTCGAAGGCGCCGGAGTCCCGGCCGCGGCCGCGCGTCGGTCCTGCGCGCTCATCGGTGAGGAGGACGACGGTGGCGACCGTCGGCGCCGCAACCACCCAGGTGGTTGCGCTCCAGGATCGCCCGAACGCCATCGTGATCGAGGGTGACCCGGCTTACGCCTGGGTGCGCGTGGATGGCCGCGCGAACGGCGGTGAGCACTTCATGCGCGTCGCCTGGTTTCGCGACGGTGCGCTCCAGCATGTGCAAGATGCACCGTTCCGTCCGCGCTACCTCGAGCTCTTCATCTCGCCCCGCCAGATCCACCTCGATGCGCCCGTTCGTGTTCAAGGACGGCAAGGGCAAGGTCACCGTGACGCTTGGTCAAGCCGAGGCCGACACCATGGTCACGGTCGCCGTCGTCGACTGAGCGACGGAGGCCGCCGCCGCGCTCACCAAGGGCGTCAGAGCTCAGGAGCGAAGCCAGGCTTCCAGCGTGAGCAGCAAGAACAGGCGATGCGCATGGTCGGCCCGCGCGCGCAGATGCTCGTCGACGTAACGACGAACGACGCCGAGCTCGAGCAGGTCTCCGAGTCGCGAGCGCGGGTCGAGCAAGGCATCGCACAGAAACGCGCGAAGCGGGCCGCGAAACCAGGTCGCGAGCGGTAGGCCGAACCCCATCTTCGTGCGTCGCGAAATGGGCGCTGGAACGAGGTCGGCGAACGCGCGCCGCAGGACTCGCTTGGTTCGCAGCCCGCCGCGGTGGACGCGTGCGGGTAGACGCGCGACGTAGTCGACCAGCTTCTCGTCGAGGTACGGCGTGCGTACCTCGAGCGAGCACGCCATCGACGTGCGATCGATCTTGGGCAGCAGATCGCCAGGCAGGTAGGTCTCGAAGTTGTGCTGCATCACGTTGGCCAGCGGATCGCCGTCCGCCACGAGTAGAGAGCGAGACCACCGATACGGCGCTTCGAAGTCGAGCGACCGGCCAACGAGCTGCTCGAGCCCATCTCCGAAGTACGCGTTCCACTGAACGAGACGTTGGGCCAGTGGCATATTGGCGACACGAACGAAGCGACGCAGGCGCGCGGCCGGCGATCGCGCGTCACGCGAGGCAGGCAGCCATCTCGTGAAGAGCCCAGCAACCCGCATCACCATTCGCCTGCGCTCGGTCAGGTCCGCCGCGACGAGTCGGGGATACCCACAAAAGAGCTCGTCGCCTCCGTCCCCCGACAGGACGACGGGGACATGCTGGCGCGCGGAGCGCGCGACCTCGAGCATCGCCACCGACGAGGAGTCGCCGAACGGACCGTCGTGGATCGTGACAAGCCGCTCGAGCGAGCTCGAGACATCCGCCGGTTGGATGAAGATCTCGTGATGGTCGGTTCCGAACTCGGTTGCCGCGAGGCGCGCGTATCGAGTCTCGTCGAACGCCGGCGCGCCCGCGAACCCGACCGTGAACGTGCTGACGCGACGACGAAGGATGCGCGTCAGGATTCCCACGATGATGGTGGAGTCGACGCCGCCCGACAGAAAGGCGCCGACGCCGAGACGCGACTCGAGACGCTTGTCGACCGCGTCGACCAGGAGGCGGCGCACCGAGCGGACCGCGTCGTGGCTCGAGGCATCTCCGGTCTCGTGGAATGGAGCCCGGTAGTACCGGACCCTCCGCGGTGCTCTCTGCGTCTCGAGGACGACCATCTCACCGGGCTCGAGTTGACGGACGCTCTCGAACATCGTGTCCGGCGCCGGCACGTAGCCGTACGTCAAGAGAAACGGAAGCGCGGCTTCGTGATGTGATCGGCGGAGTCCCGCGGCGTGTAGGGCTTTGATCTCGGATCCGAACATCCAGCCGTCGCCGTGGGCCGCGTAGAAGAGCGGCTTCTCGCCCGCGCGGTCACGGGCCAAGATCACACGTCGTCGCTCACTGTCCCACAGCGCGAACGCGAACATCCCTTCGAGGCGGCGGACGATGTCTTCGCCCCATGCTCGATAGCCTTCGACGATGACCTCGGTGTCAGTCATCGAGCGGAAGACAACGCCGCGCGCGCACAGCTTCGCGCGAAGGTCTCTGTGGTTGTAGATCTCACCATTGAAGGAGAGGACCGCCAGACCGTCGGCGCTCACCATCGGCTGCTGGCCGCCCGGCGAGGTGTCCTTGATCGCGAGGAGACGATGGCTGAGCACGCAATGCGGGTCGCGCCAGGTTGCGCCGTGGTCCGGGCCTCGCGCGCGCAGCGACTCCGTGGCAGCGACGATCCGGGCGTCGGACACATCGATGAAGCATGCGCCGAAAACCCCGCACATGTTCGGGCTGCCACCCTAACATCAGTGAGCGCCCCACGGCCCTGCGTTTCATGAAGTCCCGCTGTCTCTTGTTGTCGACTGAGGTCATAGGCCGAGAGCTCGATTTCCAGCTCCTGGTGTCGGCGCTCGTCACGAAGTCGGGCGACGTCCGCTGTTTCATCGGGCGCCTCGATGCATTGCAGCCTGTAGTTGCTGCGTTTCGTGATGGCGTCCTGCTCGGCCGCGTGTTCTCGCCTGGGCCGTCACCGGACCTCTCTGCATACGCGGCACTCAAGGCGAACGGGTTCTCGTTCGTGCACCTCGACGAAGAGGGCGCAGTGTATTCCGGCGACGAGGCGAGTTGGCGACGGACGCTCGATCACCGCCTCGATCCGTCCCTGCTCGGGAGCGACGACGTGATCTGCACCTGGGGCGACCTCCAGCGTGCTCACTACGCGGGAGGACCGGCAGCGATCACGACGACGGGCCACCCTCGTTTCGACTTGCTGCTCCAGGAGCGCCGCGCCTTCTACGACGCCGATGTCCGCTCGTTGCGCGCAGAGCTCGGGAGGTTCGTGCTCGTGAACACAAGCACCTCGGTCGCGAATCCGGCTGCGCCGCTCGACACGATGTTCGCCGAGCGTCTGGGATATGTCGCGGAAGACGTCGAGAAACGAAGACGCTACCTCGACGTCTGGGCGGGGCAGGCGCGCACCGTCGCCGCGTTCGTGCAGCTCGTGAGCCGCCTCTGCGCGGAGCATCCTGACGTTCGCTTCGTAATCAGGCCGCATCCGGCGGAGGATCCGCTCCTCTACGAGGCCATCTTCGGGAGAGCTCCCAATGTTCGCGTCCTGCGTCGCGGGTCAGTGGCCCCTTGGCTGCTGGCGGCAGAGTGCCTCATCGCACACAACTGCACGACATCGATCGAGGCCTATTTCGCCGGTACACCTTGCATCAACTACTGTCCGAAAGGCGACCCGGACGAAGCATTCATGTTTCTTCCTGCTCAATTCGGGCTGTCGTGCCCCACCGAGTCAGCCGCAGCCGAGGCCGTGGCGCGGATCCTCGAGCGATGTCCAGACGAAGGCTGCTCGCGCTTCTCTGGTGACGAGCGGGCCGTCGCGCTGCTGTCGAACCTCGTCGAGCCGGCTCTGCCGAAGATCGTCTCGGTGGTGCGCGAAGCGCTCGACCGTGTGCCCGCGAGAGATGCGCCGCGAACGCGCGAAGGCGTCGGCGAGCTCGCGGCGCGCGCGCGGGCGCGAGTGCGTGGGCTCTGGGACGAAGCGAAGTTCAACGGGCGCGCGCTTTCTCCTCGAACGCGCCACATCCGCGAAGCGTCGCGGCAGTCGTTTCCCGGCTTTGGCGACGACGTGAGCAAGCGATGGGCTCGCCTCCAGGCGATCACCGGCAGCCGCGCCTCCCTCATTCGGCACGGCCGCTTGATGATCGAAATAAAGCCGTGAGCACCAGTGAGGTCCGATGCATTTTCACTCCCTGAGCTATCTCGCTTCGCAGAGCCCGCACGCAGCCACCTTGCGCCGCGCCCTCGTTTGGGCGGTCGTCTATGGGGCGAAGAACCGCGTTCGGCGACTGACGAAGGGCCGCCGAGGTCGCACGTCCGCCGAGAACCGCGAGATCTACGACGGGCTGGCGGGCACCTACTACTCGGATGCCTCCATGGTCGTCCCAAAGCTTCGGGTCATCGACGGTCGCTTGATGATGGCGCCCGGCGAGGTGGTGCGGGAGCAGTATTGCCATCGACTCGGCGCGATCTTTCGTGCGCATGGCGTCACGTCGATCCTTGAGGCAGGCACGGGTGATGGGAACAATCTGCCTCTCCTGCAAGAGCGTCTCCCGAAGGCGCGCCTCCACGGGATCGACATCTCGCCCAAACGCATCGACTTTGCGGCGGGCCACCCGATCCATCGCGAGCTCGGCATCACGTTCTCCGTCGCAAGCGCCGCCGCGCTCCCGTTCGAGACCGGGTCATTCGACGCGGTCTTCTCGATGTATTGCATCGAGAACCTCCCGCGCGAGTTCAAGAATGCAATCCGCGAGATGACGCGCGTGGCTCGAAAATGCGTCGTCCTCGTGGAACCGATCCCCGAGCACCGCGGCGCGGCCCAGCGCATCTACGCCCGCGCTTCCAACTTCGTTCGTGGCCTTCCCGAGTTCCTCGAGAAGGAGGACCTCGATGTCGTCAGCGTAGAGCTCCTCGCGTCAGCGGGCGTCCCGCTCAACATGGCGAGCCTCATCACGATCCGTCCGCGCCAGCGGGACGTCTGACGAGCGGTTCACGACGGCGGCGCTGAAGCGTACGCGTCACCCGTGCTCGTTCAGCATGGGGAAGCCGAGCTGGTCCCACACGGGGTACGAAGCCGGTATTTCGCTCGCCGTATCGAGCTTCGCGACCTGTTCGGACGTAAGATTCCAGCCGGTCGCGCCGATGTTCTGCACGAGTTGCTCTTCGTTGCGGGCGCCGATGATGATGCTCGAGACGGTGGGGCGCTGGAGCAGCCAGTTGAGCGGGATCTGCGGGACTGTCTTGCCTGTCTCCTCGGCGACGACGTCGAGCGCGGCGACGATCCGAAACAGTTGCTCCTCCTCGTAGTGCGGACCGGTGCCGGCGATGCGGAAGGATCAAGTTCCAGGGAGTTCGTCAGAATCCCGGGGAACGAAGCGCGCGCCGACACAGCCGACGTAGCGGACCTTGCCAGCTCGCACCATCTGGTCGAGCGTGGCGAGCGTCTCCTCGACTGGCGTGTTGTAGTCCTGACCGTGGAGCTGCTCTCGCCCTTGTGACGTGCACGTCGTGCGGGGACGAGATGGCGGTGTCTTTCTCATGCAAGCTGCGCGGGCTTGGGGCGGACCGGAAGCGGATCGGCCGACGCGGTCGTGGCGGCAAACAGCGGAGCTCTCGTTCGCGATCGACGCATGGATCGCCCCGCAGCTCAGCGGAGAGGAGCGGCAGAGCAACGAAGAGGAGAAGGCGCAGGCCTGGCGCGACCTCGCCGCGTCTTGCGACGTCGAGCCCGCCGCCGAGGTCGTCCGGATCGCCGGCGTGCCGTCCGCGTCCGAGGCGCGCGCGCTGCTCGCCAGCCTCACGTGGGCCGTCACCGACGTCGCGGCGTAACGCGATCTCATCCGCCAGGGATCTCAATCTGAAACGGCCGACTTCGACAGCTTCGCTTGACGGCGCTCGCCGCGGCCATCGCCGCCGCACCGATCGCCCTCGTCAGCCTCGTCGACGGACGAGCTCCCGGCTGCTCGCCACGCCGAGGTGATCGAGGTCGAGAGCACCATCGATCGAGGGAGCACGTTCTCGTTCACCCTGCCCGTCTCCAAGGTGGCGAGGCAGGTCGCGAACGCCGCTGACGCCGTGGCCGCTCCGCTTCCGAAGCGAGCGCTCCGCGTTCTCATCGCCGTGCTCGCGGTAGAACGCGAGCAGGGTCTTGACGAAGAGGCGAGCACCCACTGGCGTAGCGGCACACCCACCGGCAAGACGTCCTCGGCGCTCACGAACGCTTCCGCCGCGCCGACACGGTGGCGGCGCTGCTCGCGAAGGACCGCGCGGATCTCATCGCACGCCTCGGCGCGCGCTGAGCGATCACTCGAGGCAGATCCCTCCGCGGCCGCGCACGGCGAGATACACGGGACCGCCGAGCTGCCAGACACGCGCGCGCGCGACGAGGAGGGCTGCCGCGGCATCCGCCATCGCGAAGTCCGCGAGAGCGATCATCGGTTCGCTGCTCTTGCAGGTGAGCAGCCCGATGCCCGCGACCTCGATCCCTGCGGCGGCCCACGCGGCCCCGACGTCGCGAAAGAACGAGTCCGCGAGGACGGACGCCTCAGGCGCCGCGGGTAGCCCTTTCCGATCGCACTCCGGATGATGCGCATCCACGTTGCGGAAGACCCCGTCCGAGCAGCGGACCGCGCCACTTAGGAACCGCAGGCGGCGAGGTGCGTCGCCGAGATCGATCGCGACGTAGCTGGTCTGGTGCGTATCGGCGCAGCTGACGATCGCGCTGACCGGTGCGCCGTCGACGTTGCCGCCCGCGCGCGTGAAGCCGCGCGGTGCGCCTCGGGGCGGCGTCCCGGGCGTGCACGCTTGGCGCCGAGCGGGAGGCGCGGCGCACGACGCCGCCGCGACGACGACGAGCACGGCGGCGGTCTTGATCCCGTGCCTCATCGCGGCGGCTTCTTGCGGCTCGCCGCTTCCGGCACGATCGTCTCGCCGCGGGCCAGCATCTCGACGAGCGCCGCGATCTTCTTCGCGCGGCCGGCCGGCGTCTTCATGTTGTTGGTGCGGAACGCGAGCGCGAACAGGTTCATCTTGCCCAGGGTCTTGACGGTCTTGAGCGCCTTCGGGCTCGCCTCGATCGCGGCGCGCAGATCCTCGGGGAGCGTGGCTTCGCTCGCGTTGCGGGTCGGAGCGTACCCGGCATCCCAGCGGCCGTCCGCCTTCGCGGCGTCGATCTGACGCTGACCGTGCGGTGTCATGTGACCGGCCGCGGTCAACCGCGTGAAGGCGATCCGAGCACGCGGGAGCGCCGCGTGAACCCCGACGCCACCGCTGCCGCCTTCAAGCAGGCCCTGCTCCAGGCGCGAGGGGCCCGCGCAGCCATGGCCGCCGTCGGCCGGCTTCGTCATGACGGCGACCTACTCCCAGACGCTGTCTGGGAAATCATTCGGGTTCGTCCTCGGCGGTGAAACACATCGCCCGGATCTGCGACTCGATGTCGGGCGAGACCCCAACACGTGGCTCGAACCACGAAGCGAACATCGGTACCTCGCGTGTCGGCCGTGGGATGCGCTCGGTCTCATGCACGTCGACGGAGAGAACCTCGTCGATCTGTAG
>JAYTBL010000536.1:0-19395 GCA_043736975.1 Polyangiaceae bacterium | reverse complement strand
CTCATGACGTATCGCGGCTACGGCCTCGACAACCGCGTCGTCGCCGAGGTCGTGCAGACGTTCGACCGATCGAACCCCGATCGCTGGTTCTTCACGTTGAGCGCGAAGGGCTCGATCGGCGCCGCCCTCGAGAAGATCGAGTACTTCACGCGCCCCGCGGCGAACGGCCAGGACACCGAGGTCATGATGGTCGTGACCGAGAACTCCTTCGACGCCGCCGCCGGCCCAGGGAAGGTGCTCGCCCGCTTCAAGGCCGACGCCAGCAAGCGCGACGCCGGCCTCAGCGGGGGCGGCGGCTCGCTCACCGGCAAGGTCCACCCGATGGAGAACGGGGCGCTCGTCGATCGCTGCAAGGAGCTGACCGACCGCTGCGCGATCGCGCTCATCGACCAGCGCATCGGTGCCGCGGCGGCATCGGGCGACTGCGGGCTCTTGAAGCGCGTCGGCGTTCCTCTGGTGAGCGCGGTGGTCGGCGGCCTGGTCGGCGCCGGCCTCGGCGTCTGGGCGGGTGGGGTCGGCGCGGTGCCTGGCGCCGCGATCGGCGGAGTCGCAGGCTACGCCGGCGGCGCGGCGGGCGCGGAGATCCAGTGCGCCGCCAGCCGTCGCGACGCGACCGCGGCCACCAACGATCTCAACCAGTGCCGCCGCGAGCAGACTGCCGCCTGCCGCTGAGACTGCAAACTGGCATCGGAGCGCCGCCTACTGCTTCTTCACGAACTTCTTCGCGAGCGCCTCGCACACCACCTGCGGGGCGTAGCGCGAGACGTCGCCGCCGTGGCTCGCGATCTCGCGCACCAGCGAGGCGCTCACGAAGCCGTGCTTCGTTCGCGTGGGCAGGAAGATGGTGTCGATGTTCGGGCGCAGGTCCGCGTTCGCGTGCGCGATCTGCAGCTCGTACTCGAAGTCGGTGGTGACGCGCAGGCCGCGCACGATCACGCTCGCCTGCTTCGCCGCGCAGTACTCGATGAGCAGGCCGTCGAACGAGTCGACCACCACGTTGGGGATGTGCGAGGCGATGCTGACGATGAGGCCCTTGCGCTCGTCCGCGCTGAAGAGCGGGTGCTTCGTGGGATGCACGCCGATGGCGACGATCACGTTGTCGAAGAGCAGCGAGGCGCGCTCGATCAGATCGAGATGACCGAGCGTGGCGGGGTCGAAGCTACCCGCATAGACCGCGAGCGCGCGGCTCACTTCGCCGCTCCCTTGCTCTCCGTCTTGGGCGCGTTGGGCGTGGCGTTCGTCTTCGCCGCGGGCGGCGCCGGGCCGATCGCAGGACCGGGCGCGGGGTCCGACTTGGGCATGGGCCGCGGCGGTCCCTGCGGCGCGGGCGCGGGCGCGGGTGCAGTCCCAGCAGGAGGAGGCGGAGGCGGCGGGCCGGGAGGCGCGGGCGCGGCGCCGCCGGGCGGCGGGAGCGGCGCGGGCCCCGACGACTGCTGCGGCGGACCCTGCATGCCCATGAGCGAGGGATCGACCTCGAGCCACAGCGAGCGGCCTTCGTCGCTGAACGTCACGCGGAACGCGGACAGGAGACCCGCGCCGACGACGCCGCCGAGGTCGACGTCGAAGTTGCTCTTGATCTCGGCGAGCGGCGCGCCCTGCATCGCGGGGACCTGCGGGAGATCGAGCGTGCCGAGCTTGAAGTACGGCAGCATCCCGAGCTTCCAGGTCGGCGGCGCGCCGGGCTCGCCGCGGAACGTCGAGAGGTCGGCGCCTGAGCGCTTGAGCATCGCGTCATCGAGGGCGAGCGGATAGAACGCCGACGAGTCGACGAAGAGGAGCGAGTTTCCTTCCTCCTTGTTCGACACCGCCGCGCGCATCATCATGCCGCCGCCGCGCACGTAGAAGATGGGGACGCGGCTCGCATCGGGCGGGGCCGCCGCGTCGCTCTTGCGCACCACGAACTGCGACCCGCGTCGGTCGAACGTCACGTGCATGTGCCGGAGCGCGTTGACGCCGATGAGCGCTTTGATCGGCGCCCCGAGCTGCCGCGAGATGTTGCTGAGATCGGTGGTGAGCGCAGGGACGTCCTTCACCTCGAGCTTGTCGCCGAAGCGCAGGTTGACCCAGGCGGGCTCCTTGCGGCTCGCCGCGTCGATCATGAGCTCGCCCATCGCCGTGGCGACGACCGCGAGGATACGCTCGCCCTCGAGCTCGCACGGCACGACCAGCGCGGGGCCGGCCTGCGGCATCTCGACCGACGCCACCACCGCGCCCTCGATCGCGAACGGGTGACGGCCCTGACCGCGGCGCGCGAGCTTCGCGACCTCCTTGGCCCAGGGGTCCTTCACCGCGGGATCGCGGAGCATCTCCTCCAGCTCGTCGGCGGCCTTCTCGATGTCGCCCGCGTACCAGTATGCGCGGCCGCGCAGGCCCTTCGCGTCGCTGCCCGGGAGGCCCTCGCTCAGCTTGAGCGTCTCGGCGTAGTCGAGCTTCGCGAGCGCGATGCGCGCGCCGAGCAAGCGGGTCTCGGCATCCTTGGGCGAGGCCTTGAGCGCGCCGTCGATCGAGGTGCTCGCGTCCTCGAGATCACCGGTGCGGTACGCGGCCTTGGCGCGCGTCAGCCACTTGTCGGCGAGCGGGGCGCGCGGGCTGACCGCGTCAGGACCGCCGCAGGCTACCGCGGCGATGGCGGCGATGGCGGCGAGCGTGCCGAGCAGCAGCGGTGCAGAGTGGGTGGCCAGGCTTCGCATCCTCGGGGCTCCAGTCAGGAAAGTCCTTGATTCAAGAAGGGATTTGCGGGAGGGGCGGGGGCGGGGGTGGCTGCGGGGGTGGCACCGGCTCGATGCGCAGGATGCGGTCCGCCCGGAGCTCGCGACGACCGCGCCCCGGCAGCTGATAGCCGATCACCCGTGGGGGGTCGAGCCCCGCGACGATCTCGACCAGGACCATCTGCATGGGCTCCTGGGCCCGCGAGCGCGGCCGGTAGACCACGATGACCGGCACCGCGGCGGCGATGGCTTCCGTGCACTCTGCAATGATCTGCTCGCGCGCCTTGCGCTCGGCGATCCGCACCTCCCAGACGTCGCGCGGGGATCGCGGCTCGAGCGCCTCCACGCACTTCGTCCAGACCACGCGCAGCGCGGCGACGTCCGCGTCGGCGCGGTGCGCCCGCGAGCTGTCGATCCCGAAGTGCTCGCGCAGGGCGTCGAGCGAGTGCTTCTTCAGGCCGAACGTGCGCCGCGAGAGGTTCAGCGTGTCGATGTAGTGGGGGAGCGGCATGGGCGTCCCGGCGCGCGCCATCTCGGCCTCCAGGAACGCCACGTCCCACGAGGCGCCGTGCGCCACCAGCACCGCGCCGTCGAAGAGCGCGGCCACGCGCGCGGCGATGGCGGCGAAGGTCGGCGCGTCGTGCAGGGCCTCGGCGAAGATCCCGTGGACGTGGGCGTTGCCCACCTCCTCCTTGGCGAGCGTCTCGGGGCGCACCAGCGTGTGCAGGCGGTCGACCGTCTCGCCGCCCAGCACGCGCTCGATGCACACCTCGACCACGCGATCCTTCGCGGGATCGAGGCCGGTCATCTCGAGGTCCACGAACGCGAGCGGGGCCTCCGCCAGCGGCAGGTCCCAGGGCGCGCCTGGGGGCGGTGGGCTCGTCACCGCTCGACACACATCGCGATGCCCTGCCCGACGCCGATGCACAGCGCGGCCATCCCACGCCTCACGTCGCGGGCCTTCATCGCGTGCAGCAGCGTCACGAGAATGCGGCAGCCGCTCGAGCCGATGGGGTGACCGAGCGCGATGGCGCCGCCGCGCACATTCACGCGCTCCGGATCGAGCTCGAGGCCGCGGATGCAGGCGAGCGCCTGCGCGGCGAAGGCCTCGTTGAGCTCGACGAGATCGAGATCGGCGGTCGTCCAGCCGGCGCGCACGAGCGCCTTGGTGCCCGCGGGGATCGGGCCCTCGCCCATGAAGTTCGGCTCGACGCCGGCGGTGGCGCCCGAGACCACGCGGGCCAGCGGCTCGAGGCTCTCGGCCTTCAGCACGTCCTCGCTGACCACCATGATCGCGCTCGCGCCATCGTTGAGCGGCGAGCTGTTGCCCGCGGTCACCGTGCCGCCTTTGCGGAAGATGGGCTGCAGCTTCTGCAGCGCCTCGATGGTGGAGTCGGCGCGCGGGCCCTCGTCCTTCGCGACCACCAGCGAGGGGCCCTTCTTCTGCGGGATCGAGACGAGCGCGATCTCCTCGTCGAAGTCGCCCGCGGCCTGCGCCTTCGCCGCCTTCGCGTGCGAGGCGAGCGCGAACGCGTCCTGGTCCTCGCGGGAGATCTTGTACTTCTCGGCCACGTTCTCCGCGGTCTCGCCCATCGACTGCAGGGGGAAGCGCTCCGCCAGCTTCGGGTTCTCGAAGCGCCAGCCGAGGCTGGTGTCGAAGACCTTGGGCGCGGAGCGGGCGAACGCCTCGTCGCTCTTGCCGAAGACGAAGGGCGCGCGCGTCATGCTCTCGACGCCGCCCGCGATCACGCACTCGGCGTCGCCCGTCCACACCCGGCGCACGGCGTCGCTCACCGCCTCGAGGCCCGAGCCGCACAGGCGGTTGACGGTCATCGCGGGCACCTCGAAGGGCAGCCCCGCGAGGAGCATCGCCATGCGCGCGACGTTGCGGTTGTCCTCCCCGGCCTGGTTGGTGGCGCCAAAGACCACGTGATCGACGCGCGCGACGAGCGACGGCGCCTTCGCCGCGAGCGTCGCGATCAGGTGGGCCGCGAGGTCATCGGCGCGGACCGGCGCGAGGGCGCCCCGGTGCTTGCCGATCGGGGTGCGAAGGCCATGGACCAGATAGGCAGGACGCATCGCGGGAGACCCTAGTCCGGGCCCGGAGGCGGCGCTACGCTCGCGGCCATGACCACCACCACGCGCCAGCTCGGACGGACGGGCGTGGCCGTGGAGGCCGTTTCCCTGGGCGGGGAGGGGATCCTGCGGACCCACGGGCGCTCCGCCGAGGCGGTCCCGATGCTCCTCGAGGCGCTGCGCCTCGGCGTCCGCTACTGCGATACCGCGCCCGCCTACGACGGCAGCCAGGGCTACTAC
This sequence comes from Polyangiaceae bacterium, assembly GCA_043736975.1. Taxonomy (GTDB): domain Bacteria; phylum Myxococcota_A; class Polyangia; order Polyangiales; family Polyangiaceae; genus Labilithrix. Next base: position 14,371 of record JAYTBL010000536.1, on the reverse strand, counting down.
GGCGAGGCCTTCGCGAAGATGCCGAATGCACGCGATGGGATCTTCATGGCCTCGAAGACCCACGAGCGGAGCCGCACCGGCGCGCTCGCGCTGCTGGGTCGCACCTTGAAGACGCTGGGCACCGACCGCCTCGACCTCTGGCAGATGCACGATCTCCGCACCGACGCGGACCTCGAGGCGATGTTCGCGCGCGGCGGCGCCATCGAGGCGGCGGAGAAGGCCAAGCAGGCAGGCAAGGTGCGGTTCGTCGGGCTCACCGGTCATCACGATCCCGCGATCCTCATGGCGGCGATGGATCGCTACGCGTTCGACTGCGTGCTGGTGCCGGTGAACCCCGCGGACCCGGCGCGGCTGCCGTTCATCACCAGCGTCATTCCCGCGGCGCGCGCGCAGGGCATGGGCGTGATCGGGATGAAGGTGCTGGCCGCTGGGCGGATCGTGAGCGAGGGCGCGGCGACCGCCGAGGAGTGCATCCGCTACGCGATGGGCCTCGCCGACACGCTGATCATCGGTTGCAACTCGCCCGCCGAGGTGGCCGCGAACCTGCACGTGGGCCGCACCGCCGCGGCGATGACCGCCGCCGACCGCGCGGCCTTCGAGGCGCGCATCGCGCGCCGCGCGAGCCGCTACGCGTACTTCAAGGCGTCGTGAGGGAGCGTGGCGATCGGCTCGCACACGCGCGCGCTGCGGTACGGCGTGGCCACGCCGTCCACGCGCTCGATCACCAGCCTCGCCTGCGCCGCGGAGCCATGGACCGCCGGTAGCTGCGAGGCTACTTCTCCACCGCCACGCCGTTTTCCCACCGATAGAACCCCTCGCCGCTCTTCTTTCCGAGCTTTCCCGCGCGCACCATCGACCGCAGGATCGGCGGCGGGCGGAACTGCTCGCCGATCTCCTTGGTGAGGTGATCGAGGATCGCCAGGCGCACGTCGAGGCCCACCAGATCGGTCAGCTTGAGCGGGCCCATCGGGTGGCGGTAGCCGAGCTCCATCCCGCGATCGATGTCCGCCGCGCTGGCGACGCCCATCTCCAGCATCCGCATCGCCTCGGCGCCCAGGATGACCCCGAGGCGGCTGGTCGCGAAGCCCGGCACGTCACGCACCACGATGGGCGTCTTGCCGAGACCGCGCGCGAAGTCGAGGGCGCGCGCGATCGCGTCTTCCGACGTCCCCAGGCCCCGCACCACCTCCACCAGCTCCATCACCGGCGGCGGGTTGAAGAAGTGGAGACCGACCGTCCGCTCGGGCACACCGAGGCGGGCCCCCAGCTCGGTGATCGAGAGCGAGGAGGTGTTCGTGCCGATCAGGGCATGCGGGCCGAGCACCTCGAGGAGCGGCTTCAGCACCTCGAGCTTGAGCGCCATGTCCTCCGGGACCGCCTCGATCACCAGGTCGGAGCCCGCGCAGGCGTCCTTCGCGTCGGTCGCCGCGGAGAGCCGATTCATCGTCTGATGGCGCTGATCCGCGGTGATCTTGCCCTTCCCCAGCAGCTTCTCGAGCTGCGCCCCGATGCCCTTCACCGCGGTCAGGGCGCGGCCTTCTACGCTGTCGAAGAGCCGCGTGGTGTGGCCGCTCTGGGCCGCCACCTGCGCGATCCCCTGGCCCATCGTCCCGGTGCCGAGGACCGTCACGTGCAGCGATACGGCGCTAGGCCGCGCTTTTCCCGGTTCCGCGCTCATGGCTCGCTCTCTCCTTTGTTTGGTGGCTAGGGGCGCGGAAGCATAGTCTAAGCAGCGGTGGCGCGGATTCTCTTGGTCGACGACAGCGCGAGCGCGCGAGCCCTGCTCGGCGTGCGCCTGCGCGACAAGGGCCACGACGTGGTGGAGGTCGCGCTCGCGGCCGAGGCGGCGGAGATGGCGCTCAACGAGCCGCCCGACGCCGTGGTCACCGATCTTTGGATGCCCGGCATCTCCGGCCTCCAGCTGTGCCGCCTCCTCCGCGCCGAGCCCGCGACGCAGCACGTGCCCGTGGTGCTGCTCACAGCGTCCGACGATCGGCGCTCGCGCTTCTGGGCGCGCCATGCCGGCGCCACCGCGTACGTCACCAAGACCGAGATCGATCGCCTGACCGACGTGCTCGGCGACCTCACCACCTCGCCCAAGACGCGCCCGCCGCCCTCGCCGCATCCGCAGCTGGTCACGCGCGGCAACGTCCAGGAGCGCCTCTCGCAGCTGCTCGATGCCTCGCTGTTCGAGTCCACGATCGCTGGCGAGGTGCGCGCGCTCTCGCAGAAGGCCGAGGAGCTCGAGCACCTCTTCGAGGCGCTGTGCGCGCTCGCCTCCGACATCACGGGCTATCGCTGGCTGGGGCTCACCACCGATCAGGCCCCGGCGCCGCACGTGAAGTACACGACGCGCCTCTTCATCCACACCCATCCCGATCTCAAGGACGCCGCGGAGCGCGAGGCGCGCGATGCGCTGGCGGTCGCGCCGCCGCCCGAGCGCCGCAAGCCCGACGAGGGCGACGCGTTCTTCATCACCGACAAGCGCGCGGTCGACGCCGAGTGGTCGACGCCGCCCATCCTCTTGCCCATCCGCTTCGGCGCGGTCGCGATGGGCCAGATCGCGCTCGCCCCCAGCCGCCGTGGCGCCTCGCACGACGACCGCCGCCTCATCGGCAACATGGCGGGCGAGCTCGGCGGACCGCTCCGGATGGCCGCGCTGGTCGCGGAGGCGCGCCGCCTCGCCTCGACCGACACGCTCACCGGCCTGCTCAATCGCCGCGCCTTCGTGGAGCGGATCGAGAAGGCGCGCGCCGTCAGCGACAAGCAGCTGTTCCCGCTGAGCGTGCTCCTCCTCGACGTCGACTTCTTCAAGAAGGTCAACGACACGCTCGGCCACGACGCCGGCGACGCGGTGCTGCTCGGCGTGGCGAGGGTGCTCTCCAACATGGCGCGCAAGAGCGACTTCGTCGCGCGCTGGGGAGGCGAGGAGTTCGTGGTCGCGCTCACCGCCACCGCCGAGGGCGGCGCGCGGGTCGCCGCCGAGCGCGTGCGGCGGGCCATCGCCGAGGCGCGCTATGTGCTGCCCAACGGCAACGAGCACCGCGCGACCGCCTCGGTGGGGCTGGCGAGCGCCGAGAGCTCCTCGTGGGACCTCCACGAGCTCATCGCGCGCGCCGACAAGGCGATGTACTCCGCGAAGAACCGCGGGCGAAACAGGGTGGAGACGGCATGAAGCTTCGACTCGCAGCGGGCGCGGCCATCCTCGCCCTCACCTGCTTCGCGGCGCCGGCCGCGGCCGACGAGCCAGCCCCGGCGACCCCAGTGACGACGGCGACGACGGAGACTGCGGCCACCACGACGAGCACGCCGGGCCCCGCCGCGCAGGCGACCGATACCGCGCCGGTCGCGAGCAAGCGCACCGTCTGGCCGTGGGTGCTCATGGGCACGGGCGTGGCCCTGATCGCGACCGCGCTCGTCTTCGAGATCAGCTCCGTGCGCCAGGACGACAAGGCCGAGGCCGCCGACGTGAAGCTGCAAAGCTACCTGGGAGAGCCCGCGAGCAACCCCGACAAGCAGCGCATCCAGAGCGAGGTCGACGACCACAAGAGCTCGGCCTCCAGCGAGCGCACCGCGGCGCTCATCATCGGCACGGCGGGCTTCCTGACCGTCGCCGGCAGCGTGGTGCTCTGGTTCTACGAGGGCAGCAGGACCGATTCCTCCTCCGCGCCTACCGCGCGCTTCGTACCCCGCTTCCGCCCCGCGCTCGGCCCGAGCTACGCAGGCGGCATGCTGGGGGCCTCGTTCTAGTCGCGCAGCTGCTGCCAGCGATCACTGGCAGCTCTCGCCAACCAGCTCGGGGCACACGCGGCGGAGACGGGGCAGCAGCTCCGCTCGAGCGGTCGCCTCATCCAGGCGCGCCCCGCGCTCGCGGCGTGCACCGCGAGCACCTGCCCGACCGTCGTGCGGCGCGACTGCGGCCGCTGCCTCGCGGTGGCGGGCGCGGGCGCGGTGTCCTGGGGCATCGGCCTGAACGATCGCTCGAACCTCGGCACGAGCTGCGCCGCGGCCAATGCGTGCGCGCAGAGCGACGTCGACGCTTCGCGCACCAAGCTGATCGTCGGCGATGTGCTGATGGGCGCCAGTATCCTCGCCATCGCTACCGCGGTCTACCTGTACGTCAGCGACGACGGCTCACGCAGCGCCAGCGCCTCGCGGCCCCTGCAGCTCCGCTTCTGAGCGAGAGAGTCAGTCGAGCCAGATCTCGCCCTTGCCGCCGTCGATGCGGATGGTCGCGCCCTTGTCGAGGACGATGTCTTCCTCGTCGCCCGTCGAGTCGCGCCAGACGGTGACCTGCTCCTTGGCGTAGTCGACGCGCATCGGCGGGCAGCTCGCGATGCAGGGCTTGCCCAGGCTGCGTGCGACGATCGCCGCGTCACCCGTGATGCCGCCGCGCGTCGTCACGATGCCCGCGGCCGCGCGCATGCCGGGCACGTCCTCCGAGGTCGTCTCGGTGCGTACGAGGATCACCGACGTGCCTTCGGCGGCCATCGCCACCGCGTCCTCCGAGCGGAAGACGATCTTGCCGGTCGCCGTGCCCGCGCTCGCGCCCATCCCCTTCGCCAGCAGCGTCGCCATGGCTAGGCCTTCTTCTCCTCGTCGTGCTCGTGCTCGTGCTCGTGCTCGTCCTCTTCCGGATCCTGTCCGACCGCGGTCCGCAGCTCGAGGAGGGAGTTGCCACACTTGCAGCGCTTCGGCACCGAACGCTTGAAGTAGACGCGCTCGCAGCGCGTGCAGACGCGCGCGTCGGGCTCGTAGGAGATCAGCTTGCCGCTGATCGCGTCCTTCTTGCCCACCACCTGCAGCGGCTCGAGCTCGATCTTCATGCCGGCGTGGGTGCCGGCGCCGGGCAGCTCGTCGATGACGCTGTCCTTGATGTCGACCACCTTGGGGACGCGATCGAGCGCCTCCTTCAGGATCCACCCGACCGCCTCACCGTGCGCCTTGAGCGGCACCTTGAACGTCCAGTTCGTGCCCGCCTCGTCCTTGCCGGCGATCACCAGCGCCAGGTTTCCGGACTCCCATGTCATCGATGCGATGCCCCACCAGGGCATGCGCCGCACCTCACCGCGCTCCATGGCGATGCCGGGATCACCGACGCGCAGCGGCACCTCGCTGCTGGTGCCGAGCCAGATGGTGATGCCGATCACGACCGCGGCGAAGGCGATCATGTAGAGCGGCATCGCCTCCATGCGCAGCGCTTCGGCCGGCACCCCGGCGTTCGAGCCGGCCGACGTGCGCGCCGCCTCGGCCGCCTTCTTGAACGACTCGCCGTAGAGGTACGCGTAGGCGCCGGCGCCGAGCGTCGTCGCGCCCAGCACGCCGAGCCCGCGCACCAGCCACGGGCTGTTCGCGCTCTGCGCGACGAAGCGGCGCTCGGTCCGCTGCGGGCCGCTCTTCCTGGACTTCTTCTTCGCCCCGGCCTTCTTCTCGGTCTCTTCGATCTGGTCGCTCATCGCTGATCCTCGAGCCGCGAGAGCTCGCCTACGAGTGCGCCGCTACGCTAGCGCGAAACGGGCGGCGCGTCTCCAATCACCCTGTTTAATGGGCAGGTCAGAGCGAGTAGGTCGTCTCGAGGTAGCGGACGATGCCCTGCGACTCGAACATCTTCGTGCCGGTGTTGGGATCCTCGAGGTAGGGCACCTGCACCTTGCCGGCGCGCGCGAGGAGCGCGGGGCGGCGCTCGCTCCTCTTCCCCAGGTTGTGCAGCACGTGAGGCAGCTCCAGCTCGCACATCGTCTCGCGCACCAGGCGGCAGTACGGCGACAGCTCGAACGACCACAGCTCGAGCGGCTCGGCGGGGGCGCGGCTCTGGCGGACCCGTCCGCCGTGGCCCGCGCGCGGCAGCGACGCGAGCGAGGAGCTCATGGTGTTGAGCGGACCGAGCCTCATCGCCAGCGGCACGCCGCCTGCGCCGTAGCGCGCGTAAAGGTGCTGGATGATCGCGTCCGACTCGTAGAGCAGGAGATCTTCGTTGGGATCGACGAGCAGCGGGAACTGCCGCTTGCCCCCGCGCGCGATGCCCTCGGGGCGGAAGCGCTCGCCCCCTTTCGGGGTCGGCTTCAGCAGCACCTCGAGGTCGAGCATCGTGAGCGCCTCGCGGACCTTGCGGCAGAACGGGCAGGCCTCGAACTCGTAGAGCTCGAGGCGCTTGACCGGTCGCGCCCCGATCGGCCCGACGCTCCGCCCCAGCATCACGCGCGGCGCGCTCGCGGCGAAGAGCGAGGCGCGGACCAGCGGGCTCACTTCGACAGCACCGCGAGGGCCTCCTTGAGGAGCTCGGGGAGCGGCAGCTCGCTGATCTTGCCGCCCAGCTGCTCGATGGCGCGATCGGCCTCGAGCTGCCGGTAGCCCATGTTCACGAGCGCGCGCGCCAGGAGATCGCCGGTCGACGACGAGGACGTGGTGATGGGCGCGGTGCCGGCGCCGCTCGCGGTGCCGCCGGGTCCTGCCGCCTCGAGGATCGGAACCTTGTCCTTCAGCTCGAGGAGCAGCCGCTCCGCGGTCTTCTTGCCGATGCCCGAGATGCTCGTGAGCTTCCCGAGCTCCTTGCGCGCGATGGCCCGCCCGAGATCGGGCGCGGGCAGCGCGCTCAGCACCTGGATCGCGGTCTTGGGGCCGACGCTGCTCACGCCGATGAGCGTGCGGAACGCGAGCCGGTCGCCCTCGGTCGCGAAGCCGAACAGCGAGAGCACGTCCTCGCGCACGTGCGTGTGCACGAACAGCGTGGAGCGGCCCTCGGCATCGGCCTTGGCGCGGCCGATGGTCCCGAGTGGGACCACCAGCTCGTAGCCGACCCCCGCCACGTCGAGGACGACGTTGCCGTCGTCCTCCTGGGTCACGTGGCCCGTGAGGCGCCCTATCATCGGGGCGGAGTCTACCCCGAAGCCGGCGCGGCTCAGTCGTTCTTCGCGCCCTGGGCGATCCATCGCCGGACGACGTCGCGCGTGGCGACGTCGAGCGGGACGTCGCCCTTGGGCATCGAGCTCCCGCAGGACCCGCCCGTGCACTGCGCATCGAGCGCGCACTGGCTGCCGTCCATCTTGCGCATGAGGTAGCTCTCCTGCGGATCGCCCGGCGTGACGAGCGGCATGGCGGGCAGCTCGTCTCCCTTCACGTTGACGATCGCCGCGTGGACCTTCGGACCGTCCTTGCCCAGGAAGACGCCGTTCGCGCGGCCGGTGGTCGAGCCGTGGCAGGTCGTGAACGCGCACGAGCGCCCGAAGATCGGCAGCACGTCGGCGGTGAACGTGACCTTGGGGGTCAGCGCGTCGAAGCCGGCGGGCGGCGCGTACTCGCAGGGCGAGCCGGAGCTGCCCGACGAGCTGTTGTTGGTCTCCGCCGGGCAACCGGTCGAGGCCGCGGCGAGCGCGGCGAGCGCGACGAGCGCGACGAGGAGAGAGAGCGAGGAAGCAAGACGCATCCCGCTCTCCTTAGCACTCAAGCGTCGCGACGACGACGCGCGCGAACCGCCGCCAGCGCCAGGAAGCCGAGCCCAGCGCCCAACCAGAGCGGCGAGTTCCCGGTGCCGCCGGTGGCGCACGAGAACGACTCACCGGTGCCGCTGGAGCGCGCGATGGCCTCGTCACGCGGCGCGGTTCCGACCGCGTCGCAGCCGTTGAAGACGGTGCACATCGGCTGGTTCGACTCCTTGGTGACCTGGCGCACGTTCGCGAGCGGCGCCTGCACCGCGGACGCGGTCATGACGAGGTCGGCGTTGAGCGCCGCGTGCGTCAGGTCGGCGCGCATACGCGTGACCCGCGTGGTCGAGGTGGGGATGCCGAAGAAGAGCGTGGTGAGGTCCTGGTTGCGGACCTCCACGGCGGTCTTGACGATGTTGCCCTGCGCGTCGCGCACCGGGTCGTAGCTGAAGCGCGCCTGCTGCTCGGTGGGGCTCACCGGGCCGGCGTCATCGGCGGGCGCAGGGCCAGGGTTGTTGCCGCCGCCGAAGTTGGACGTGACCGCCTGCGTGATGTTCTGCGGTAGTACGATCGTCGAGCTCTCGGTCTCCCACGCGCGGCCGCCCGAGGCGGTCGTCTTGTCGGCGCGGATCTGGGTGTAGTTGCTCCTCTGCTGCGTCCAGTCCCAGAGCAGGTCTTCGGTCTTGATCTCGAAGTTCGGGAAGTTCTGCGCCTCGTAGCGCCCCTCCGCGATCACGAACAGCGAGATGCCAACCGTCGCGCCGGTGCCGGCCGCGACCATGCGCAGCGGGAGGACGGCGTTCGCGCCCTTGGTGGTGACACGCACCGGCCGCATGTCCTGCACGCCCTTGCCTGGGATCAGCTTCAGCGCGAGAAAATCGAACTTCTCGGCGACGTACTGGTTCACGATCGGCTGCACGTCGGCGGGAACCGCGAAGCCGTTCTGCTGGAGCCAGTTCTGGAGCGCGTTCGCGTCCGTGGCCTTGAGCTGCACGGTCTCGTAGGGACCGACCACCTCCTGCTTGGTGACCTGCACGCCGGGCGTTCCCGCATCCGCCGCGTTGGGCGCCGAGTCCGAGGAGGCCCCGAACCCCCCGCGGTTGTTGCAGTTCGGCGGCGGCGGGCAGTTCATCGGCGGCGAGATGATCTGCGTCTGCGTGGTCTGATCGAGCTGCTGGAACACCACATCGGCGCTGAGCCCGACGTCGACGGTGCCCGAGATCGGCAGGACCCACGCGAACGAGGTCGGGTTGCCCTGGTACTTGATCTGGTCGTAGAGCGTCGACTGCTCCTTCGACACGGTCAGGATCATCCGGTGATCGGTTACGATGGTCGGGTTCTCCTCGGGCGGGTGGAAGCAGCCGCCGCAGGCGCGCGCGTCGCGCTCGAGCAGAGGAATGATCGAGAACGCAGCGCCGAGGGCGGCCGCGACGAGCAGCTTGTTTCGCATGATGGGCTCCGGAAGTAAGGAGAGACGGTTCAGGCCTTGCGGCGGCGAGCGGCCTTCACGAGGGCCAGTGCGAGGAAGCCGCCACCGAGGCCGAGCCACGAGGACGTACCCGAGGTCGAGGTGGCGCGCGAGGTGGTAGCGCAGGCGAACGACTCCTTGCCGCTGCCGTCGGCGCGCGCGATGGCTTCGCTGCGCGGCGCGGTGCCGGCGTTGTCGCAGCCGTTGTAGACGGGGCAGAGCGGCTCGTTGATCTCGTTGGTGAGCTGGCGCACGTTGGAGAGCACCTTCTGATCCGCCGAGGCAGTGATGACGAGATCGGCGTTCAGCGCGGCGTGCGCGAGATCGGCGCGCATGCGCGTGATGCGCGTGGTGGCGGTGGGGACGCCGAAGAAGAGCGTCGTCAGGTCCTCGTCCCGGACCTGCACCGCGGTCTTGGTGACGTTGCCCTGGGCATCGAGCACCGGGAGGTAGGCGTCGCGCGCCTGGGCCTCGGGATCCTGAGCGGGCGGGCGTCCGCCGTTGCCGTTGCCGTTGAAGTAGCCGTACTGCACCGCCTGTGTGATCTGCGAAGGAGGCACGGCCGTCGAGCTCTCGATCTCCCAGCCGCGGCCGTTGCTGGCGGTGGTCTTCGCCGCGCGGATCTCGGTGTAGTTGCTCTTCTGCTGCGACCAGTCCCAGGCGATCTCCTCGGTCGGGATGGTGAAGCTCGGGAAGTTCTGCGACTCGTAGCGGCCCTCCGCGACCACCCACAGCGAGATGCCGACGACCGGCCCGGTGCCGGCCGCGACCATGCGCAGCGGGAGCACCGCGTTCGCGCCCTTGGTGGTGACGCGCACCGGGCGCATGTCCTGGACCGACTTGCCGGGGATGAGCTTGATGGCGAGAAAATCGAACTTCTCGGCGACGTACTGATCGACGACCGGCTTCACGTCGGCGGGCACGTTGAACGCGTTCTGCTGGAGCCAGTTCTGGAGCGCGTTCGCGTTGGTGGCCTTGAGCTGGACGGTCTCGTAGGGGCCGACCACCTCGCGCTTCGTGACCTCCACGCCGTTCTCGGAATCCCTGGGGGCGGCACCGGACGCGTTTCCGCTCGAGCCGCTCGAGCCGCCGGAGCAGTTGGGCGGCGGCGGGCAGTTCAGCGGCGGCGGGTTGATCTGCGTCTGCGTGATGCCGTCGATGGCGGTGAACACGATGTCGGCGCTGAGCCCGACTTCGACCGTGCCCGAGATGGGGAGCACCCAGGCGAAGGAGGAGGGGCTACCCGCGTACCGGATCTGGTCGTAGAGCGTGGACTGCTCCTTCGACACGGTCAGGACCATGCGGTGGTCGGTCACGACCGTCGGGTTCTCGGTCGGGGTGAAGCAGCCTCCGCACGCGCTCGCGTCGCTCTCGACGGCCACGAGGGCCCCCGCCACGGCGAGGAGTCCGAAGGTGATCGCGGATCGGTTCGTTCGCACATCGGGCAATGATGCAGCTCCCGTGCCACGCGGCAAATGCTCGACGACACGAGGAAGGGCGTGCGGGCCGACGACCGCGAGGACGACGCGCCGATCGCCCCCGGCTCAGGCTGGCACAGCCCTGCTCGCAGGCTTCTTCGACGGGTTAAACACGCGCGGCGCGCCACCCGTTCAGGTGCGCGCGGCGGAGGGCGCGGGCCTGCGGAGGGCGCTCGCCGCGAGGAGGCAGAGCACGGGCGTCGCCACCACGTGGTAGCGGTCCTCGCCGAAGAAGACGCCGTGCGCGAGGACCGTGGTCGCGACGAGCGACACGGCCATGAGCAGCGCGGGATGCGCCGGCGGCCGCCCCGGTAGCGGGAGCCACGGCAGCACGCACGCGACGAGGACGATCGGCCAGAAGGTCGGCGTCCCGGCCGCGAAGGCGAAGTAGGCCGCAAGCGCCAGGCCGGCGAGCAGCGCGGTCTGCACGATCCGCGGGCGCTCGCGGCCGCGCACCACGAACGCGACGAACCCCAGCGCCGAGGCCGCGACCAGCACCCGGTGCACGGCGGTGAGCACCCCACGCCAGAAGACGCGACGCTCCTCGGGCCAGGCCGCGGGCCGCGCCTCGTGGAGGTACTCGACGGCGAACGACTCGTGATCGAAGGTGAACGCGAGCTTCGCCGGCACGAGCGCGAGCCAGCGCCCGGGCGCGCTGCGGATGTTCGCGATGCCGTACGCCAGCCAGCAGCGATCCTGCTGCACCTGTCCCGTCACGTCGCGGCAGCCGTCCTCGGAGCGGAGCGTCTCGAAGCGGCCGGTGGCGCGCGGGAAGGCGCCGATGGCGAGGTTCCAGCCGGCGTTGGTGCTGACGAGCGCGCAGCCGTCCATCACGCGGCAGTTCCGGGCGGTCCACGGCAGGACCGGCACGAGCGTGACCGCGCAGGCGACGCCGAGCGCGAGCCCGCCCCGCTTCAGCGCCTGCGTCAGCCCCTGCGGCTCGCCCTGGCCACGCGCCACGAGCGCGAGGAACGGCGCGCAGAGGAGGGCCTGCGGGCGCACGAGAACGGCGAGCCCGAGGACCAGCGCTCCCGCCGCGATGCCGCCGAGCGCCCCGGCGCGTTCGCTCCTCGCGACCCGCAGCGCCACCCAGAACGCGCCGAGGACGAGCAGCGCCGAGAGCGGCTCGGTCATGAGGAGCGCGCCGTAGAGCACGAGGCCCGGATGCAGCGCGACGAGCGCGCCCGCCACCTTCGCGCGCCCCGGCGCGAGCGCCTCCTTGCCGAGCAGCCACGTCACCACCGCCAGCAGCGCGCCCACCAGGGAGTTCGCGAGCTGCGCGACGCCATGGCTCGATCCCAAGAGCTTGTAGAATGCAGCCAGGAAGCCGCTGTATCCGACCGGGTAGTGACACCACGGATGCCAGACGGTGGCGCCGTCGCGGGTCACCTCGTCGGCGTAGCCGAACCCGCTGGCGATCCGGCGCGCGCCGAAGTCGTAGTAGTGACCGTCCCAGACCGGCTCGCCCGCGAGCAGGCGCGCCGCCACGAAGCGCAGCACGAACGCCACGAGGAACAGCCCGATCGCGTAGAGCACATCGACCGGGACGCTGGCGATCTCCCCACCGGCGCCTCGCCGGGTCTCCGCCGTCACGACACGTTCTTCTCGCGCATTCGCCGCAGGTACGTGCGCTGGACGTGCGCCGGGTCGAGGCGGAGGTACTTCGCGACCTCGGTGACGAACCCGCGCACGTACACGATGGCGGGGAGGTCGTCGTAGGTCTCCTCCTCGAGCGCCACGAGGTGGGACTTCGAGATCTTGGTGCGCGAGCTGATCTCCACGAGCTCGATCCCCTGGGACTCGCGCACCTTGCGCAGGAGAGGGCCGGTGAACTCGGTGTCGGGCCCGATCTCGCGCGCGAGCTCGCTCTGGAGCATCAGCTGCTCGGCGGCGAGCGCGGGGCGCGCGACGTTGCTCGACTGCGCGGGGGACTCCATCTCGGGGAAGGTGGAGAGGTCGTAGGCGCGGCGGCGCACCGGATCGAGCAGCGTGTCGTGCGCCTCCTCGACGCGCGACTGCGCGCTCGCGAGCTCGGTCTCGGCGACCAGCGACACCGTCGCGAGCCCGCCCGTGGCGTAGACCTCGCGCTGGCGCTTGTATGCCCGGCGGATCTCCTCGTCGTTCGACGAGCGACCGATGCCGAGCATGACGTACTGGTCGGGCGCCTCGACCGGGAGCGGCGGCGGCACCTGATGAAGCTCCTGCTTGGCGGCGGTGAGCGCGACGACGCGACGGGCGATGCGCTCGATGTTGCGCGCCGCCTTCGACGTCGGGCTGTCGACGAGCAGCGGCTTGCGCCGACGCACCGAGAGCCACACCGTGTCGTCGTTCTCGACCCAGCCCAGCTCGTCGAGCGCGATGCCGTAGTGGCGGCGGCACAGCGCGCTCATCGAGGTGGCGAGATCGAGATCGGTGCGCACCCGGGTCTGGTTCACCGCGAGGTAGAGGTGCATGCGCTGCGCCTCGATCCACGCGATCTCGGCGAGGTTCTTGTCGATCTTGACGAGCGAGCGGATGAGCTCCAGGGGCGCGGGGAGGCGGCCGATTTCCTTGATCGCGCGGTCGACGAGCGAGAGGCGAAAGCGGTCCTTGACCAGCGAGCGGCGCAGGCGGCGGCGGTAGGCGGCGCGCACGAAGCGGTACGTCGCCTCGATGGCGGGCGGCTCGGGCACCGTCACGCAGATCGCGAAGTCGGCGGCGAGCATCACGTCGACCGCGAGGTGCGCGTGCCCGGGACCCACGTCGATGACGAGGTAGTCGACTGGCAGCGAGCGCAGGCGCGCCAGCCAGCGGCTCTTGCGCCCGGCGCGCAGCTGGAGCGGCGGCTCGATGGCGTCGTGCGGGCCGGGCAGGATGGAGAGGCCGGGCACGCTGGTCGGAATGAGGGCCTTCGCGAGATCCTCGACCGTCCCCTCGACGTTCGGCGGATGCGCGAGGGCATCGAGCCCGAACTGGGTGTGCAGGTTGGCGCCCGTGGGATCACAGTCGACGAGCGCGACGCTCTTGCCGAGCTGCGCGAAGTAGACCGCGAGGTTCTGGGAGATGAGGCTCTTGCCCACGCCGCCCCGGCCGCCGCCCACGGCCAGCAGCTTGCGCGCTCCCCGCGCGCCCTCGAGCTGATCCATCTCCAGCGACGGCGGCGGGAAGCTCGAAGTCACGGAAGGCCGCCTCCACCTGCCCCGCGCGGCCCCGCACCGCCGGGGATCAGCGATCCGAGGCGTGTGAGGCGGGCGCGCCGGAGGAGGCCGAAGATGCGGGCGCCGAGCTCGGGGGCGCGAAACGGCTTGGGGAGGAAGTCGTCGGCGCCGCTCGCGAACGCATCGACCACGTCACGCGAGGAGGGGCGGTCCGAGAGGATCAGCACCGGCAGCGGCGCGAGCAGCGGGTCGCGCCTGAGGCCACGAACGAAGTCGAGCGGCTGGACCCCCGGCGTGTGGAAGTCGAGCACCAGCGCGTCGAACGGGGACTCGAGCAGGAGCGCCTGCGCGTCGGACGCGACCTCCACCACCTCCACCATCAGGCCGATGCCCGCGAGCATCAGGCGGATCTCCTCGCGGCCCTCCGCGTCGTCGTCGACCAGGAGGACGCGCGCGCCGAACGGGACGCGGCTCGACTCGAGGACGCTCGATGGCGGCGACTCGTGCTCGTAGCCCTCGGCGATGGGCAGCTTGCCCGACGAGATGGCATGCACGCCAGCGCCGCTCCCGCCGCCCCCCCCGCCGGGCTTCGCGGCGCGCATGTGCTCGCTGCGCGCGGCGACGAACTGGAGGAGGCGGTCCCAGTCACGCCGCTCGAAGGCGACGTGCGTGTCGCCCGCGGCGCAGACCACGCGGCCGGCGGCGGCGGTGGCGCGGCGACGCGAGCCGATCTCGAACGTCGCCAGGATCCACTCGCCGTCGGTGACGACCTCACCCTCGGGGACGGCAAGCGCGCCGCTGGCCTCTCCGAGCGCAGCGGAGAAGGCGGCGACGCCATCGAATCGAAACACGACGCTGCGCAAGGTG
>JAYTBL010000535.1:0-9519 GCA_043736975.1 Polyangiaceae bacterium | reverse complement strand
CGAGATGCGTGCGCGTCGGCCCGCGCGGCGACCGCGCCAGGAGCGTCTCCGTGATTCGCGAGAACATGCTGGGCCACACGTAGCGCGCGTCCTGCGCCTCGTGGCCCGTCCAGGCCGCGGCCCCCAGGTGCCGCGCCGCGATCTCGCCCGGGACGTTGCGCTCCTGCTCCGCGCCGACCACCAGCACGCAGTCGTAGCGACCGGCCTCGATCTCCGCGGCTGCCGCGAGCAGCGCGAGGCTGCCCGACGCGCAGGCGCCCTCGTGCCGCGACGCCGGCACGCCGTCGAGCTCGGGCACCACCGTCGCCGGCAGCGCGCCCATCTGCGCCTGGCCCGTGAAGAGCTCGCCGAACGCGTTGCCCACGTGGATGCTCTGCACCGCGCGCGCGTCGACCTTCGCGTCCTCGAGCGCGGCGAGCGTCACCTCGCGCACGAGATCCGCGAGCTCGAGCTGCTCGCGCGCCAGGTTCCGCGCGAAGTCGGTCTGCGCCCCGCCGAGGAAGAACACCGGCTTCGCCATCGCCCGATGATAGCGGACGAGCCGCGGCCCCGGATTACTTCAGCTTCAAGAGGCAGTCGCCGCACACCGCGTCGGTCTCGAAGCAATTCTGGAGCACATCGCGACCCACCTTGGTCAGGCCCTTCGCGAGGCCCTCGCAGCTCGCCTGCGTGATCGTGTCGGCGGGGTTCGCGGCCTTGCAGCCCTGCACCATCGGCGTGCAGAACGTCGTGGCCGTGGGGTCGGCGCACGCCTTGGCGAGCGCCTTGTCGGCGCACGTCGTCGTGACGTTCATGCAGATGGCGGCGGTGAGGCACTTGCGGATGTCCGCGGAGAGGCCCTTCTTGTAGTCGAGCGCGAAGTTGTCGCACGCCATCTGGCATTCACCGCCGGCGCCGGGGCACGCCGGCTGCGCGGCGGGGGAGCTGTCGTCGAGGCACGCGGCGGGCGCGGAGCCGTCGCCTCCGTTCGTCGTGCTGCCGTCCTTGGCGCCGGCGTCCTGCGGCGTGGTCGGGGTGCCGGAGTCCTTGCCCGCAGCGGGATTCGAGGGGTCGTTGTCGCCGGTCGGGTCGGTGGCGGGCCCCTTTGCGTCCTCGTCGAGCACCTTCGGTGCCGGGCCATCGTCGGTCTTCGAGCTGCAGCCGACGACCATCGCCGCGGCGCCCATCGTGAACGCGAGGACAGCTGGGACGCGGTCAGGGCGATCGCGTCGCGAGGTAAACATCGAACGAGCCGCCCCCCCGGTCGCTCGTCATGTAGAGGCGGCACCCATCTGCGGAGAGCCAGCTCGGCACGTCGGAGGCGGCGGCGTTCGCGTCGTTCAGCTCGGTGACGAGCGTGGGCATCGCGAACGTGCCGGTGGGCGTGGTGCGGCGCGCCACGAAGAGATCGTACGCCGACGACCCCGTATCGACGCGCGTCGACGCAAAGTAGATGGTGAGGAGATCGGCGTTGAGCACCGGCGCGGTGTCGATCGCCGATCCGTTGCCCGAGCCGACGCCGGGCACCAGGGTCGGCGTCGCGTACGCGCCGCCCGAGGCGAGCGCCTGGTAGAGCAGGAAGGGACCGCTGCGGTTCGAAGAGAAGTACAGGCTGGTGCCGTCGGGGCTGACGAACGGGATGAACTCCGAGCGGCCCGAGTTGACGTTCGCGAGCGGGGCCGGGGTCGAGAACTCCACCGCGATGCTGGCGCGCGTCGCGAGGTAGAGGTCGGTGGGGCCGCCGCCGCCAGTCACCTGGAGGAAGATGCGCAGGAGATCCCCGGTCGGCGCCGGGTGATACACGAGCCCGTTGTTGGTGTTGATCACGGGCGCGAGCGCGGGTACGCCGAACGGGTCGGATCTCGTGGATCGCTTCGCCAGGTAGACGCTGCCCGCCCCGAGGCGACCGGGGCGCGTGCTCGCGAGGTAGACGGACAGCTCGTCGGGCGAGAGGCGCGGGGTCGAGTCGTCGGCCGTGCTGTTGAGCGCGGGGACCGGGACCGGCGCGCCGAACGGTGTGAGCGGGTCGCACTGCGTCTTCACCACCACGTCGGCCCCCGCGTCGATCGCGGAGTCGGGCGGGTCGACGTTGGCGTCGGGCCCGGGGCCGCCACCCTCCCTCGGCTCGACGGTGGTGCTGCCGTCCGGGAGCTCGGGGTCGACGACGGTTACGTCCTCGATGCCCCCCACGAGCCCGCACGCCGCCGGCGCCAGCATCACGGCGAGGCCCGACACGAACGCGAGCTGGGCCGGGATCCGCCGCATCATCCAGAAGCATAGCCTCGGCAAGCGCTGCCCGGGTACCCTGAGGCGCTGGCCTTGAACCCGTTCGCTGTACATCGAAGAGCCATGGCTGCGAGCGGCCTGCTCCTCGCGCTCCTCTTGGGCGGCACTCGCGCCCGCGCGCAGGGCACCGCTCCACCCAGGAACGCCGAGGCGCTGTTCCGCGAGGGCCGGCAGCTGATGGACGCGAAGGACTTCGCGGCCGCATGCCCGAAGTTCGCCGAGAGCCAGAAGCTCGAGCCGGCGCCGGGTACGCTCCTCAATCTCGCGGACTGTTACGAGAAGAGCGGCCAGACGGCGAGCGCCTGGACGACGTTCAAGGAGGCCGCGAAGGCCGCGAACGCCCGGAGCCGCGCCGACTGGGTCGCCACCGCCACGCAGCGCGCCGCGGTCCTCGAGCCCAAGCTGGCGACGCTCGCGATCACCGTGGGCGGCCCGGCCGACGTACCGAGCCTGAAGATCGAGCGCGACGGCGCGCCGGTGGAGCGGAGCGTGTGGGGCACCGCCGTGCCCGTCGATCCCGGCCCGCACACGCTCGGCGCGACCGCGACCGGCAAGAAGGCGTGGACACGGAAGATCGAGGTGCCCGCGACGAAGAACGTACTCGTCGACATGCCGGTGCTCGAGACGGACGCGCCGCCGCCCCCGATCGCGAAGAAGGCGACCGAAGATCTGCCGCCACCCGAGCCGGGTAAGGACGGCAGCGGGATGCGCGTCGCCGGCTACGTGGCGACGGGGCTCGGCGTGGTGGGGCTCGCGGTCGGGACCATCACCGGGGTCTCGGCGCTGGGCAAGCGCTCCGATGCCAAGGCGAAGTGCGTGAGCTATCCGAGCAACTGCTCGGCGGATGCGCTCGGCGCCAACGACGACGCGAAGCAGCTCGCCACCATCTCCACCGTGTCCCTGATCGCGGGTGGCCTGCTGGTCGCGGGCGGCATCGTGGTTCTCGTGATCGCCCCGCGCCACGCCGACAAGAGCGCGGCGCTCGCGCAGCTCCTCAGCGGCACGTTCTAGTGAGCTCTGACGAAAGGGACTCGCGCGGGATGACGATTCGGCGCGGGTGCGTTATTGACGAATCGTGAAGCTCGCCAGCAGCATCGGTGCGCTCGCCGTGGTGGTGGTCTGCGGCGCCTGCTCGCGGGCCGGCAGCAGCGATGTCCCCCTCCCCCAGGCCACCGCCGACGGGGCCACACCAAAGCTCGTCGGTCGCGAGGCCGGGCCCGAGCCGGGCAGCATGTTCGCGAGCGCGCCCAAGGTCGACGCGCCCGAGGATCCTCCGACGTGCGAGGACGCGAAGGACGTCTTCCTCTTCGTGAGCCCGGCCGCGGCGTGGACCGGGGCGCCCCTGCGCGTGCTGGCGGTCAGCGATCGTCCGATCACCGGCGAGCTGCGGCTCCTGCCCGGCGAGAAGAACCGCCCCGCGAGCGCGGACGCGACCCCCGCCGCCGCGAGCGACGTTCGGCGAGGCGGCCCGCCGTACTTCTGGGTCGCCGAGATCGAGGCCCCGCGCGCCGGCGTGTACGACGCCGTGCTCACGCAGAAGGCCTGCGCCGGCGAGCGAAGCGCGGGCGCCACCACCAAGCGCATCACCGTCGGCCAGTTCAAGGGCGGCCCCGGCCCGGGTCCCACCAAGGAGACCGACGGCGTGTGGCCCGTCCATCGCAACTGGAACCACGCGCTCGAGAACGTGTATTCCGCATGGATCGAGAACCTCTTCGACGCGCCCGACGGTGAGATGCCGAGCTGGCCTGCGCTGCACGAGGTCCTGCGCGACAAGAAGCGGAACCTGCTCTTCGATCACCTCGCGGGCGGTGAAGACTCGGCGAACGCGCCGGTGGTGCGCCCCGACTGCGCGGACCTCCCCTACTTCCTGCGCGCGTACTTCGCGTTCAAGCTGCGGCTTCCCTTCGGACTCTCCGAGTGCAACCGCGGCGGGAGCGGCAACGCGCCCTCGTGCAAGCCGAACTTCATCATCACCAACGAGGACCCGCCGCCGAAGCTGCTGGAGAACAGCACCGCGGTGAAGGCGTTCGGCCAGTTCCTGCGCAGCCCGCTTGCCGACAAGGCGCACTCCGGGTCGGCCCGGCAGCCCTTCGACGAGCCGAGCAGTGACTACTACCCGGTGCCGCTCTCCTGGGAGAGCATGCGGCCCGGCACCATCTTCGCCGACCCCTACGGGCACGTCCTGATGGTCGCGAAGAAGCTCCCCCAGAACGCGGAGCGCGGCGGCGTGCTGCTCGCGGTCGACGGTCAGCCCGACGGCACGGTGGCGCGCAAGCGCTACTGGCGCGGCAACTTCCTCTACGCGACGCAGCCGGAGCTGGGCGGCCCCGGCTTCAAGCGGTTCCGTCCCGTGGCGCGACGCGCCGGCAAGCTCGCGCGCTTCGATGACGATGCCATCAAGAAGAGCGCCGAGTACGGCGACCTCTCGCGCGAGGCGCAGGCGCTCGATCTCGAGGGCTTCTACGACAAGATGGAGGACGTGCTCTCGCCGCGCCCCCTCGACCCGCAGCGCGCGATGATGGAGACGCTCGCCGCGCTCGAGGAGCAGGTACGCACGCGCGTGAAGTCGGTGGAGAACGGCCGCAAGTGGCTGGACACCGCGAAGACCCAGGCTGCCATGCCCGACGGCCCCGAGATCTTCGAGACCAGCGGCGCGTGGGAAGACTTCTCCACGCCCTCGCGCGACCTCCGCATCCTGATCGCGGTCGACGTGGTGCGCACCTTCCCCGCGCGCGTCGCGCGCCGCCCCGACCGCTTCGCCATGCCCGACGGCCACGCGCCGAAGGAGGTCGAGGCCGAGCTGCAGCGCATCCTCGATCGCGAGCTCCGCGCGCGCAGCATCCAGTACACGCGCTCGAACGGCGCGACCTTCTCGCTCACGCTCGCCGAGGTCCTCGCCCGCACCGAGGCCCTCGAGATGGCCTACAACCCGAACGACTGCGTGGAGGCCCGCTGGGGTGCGCCCGCCGGCAGCGAGGAGCTCACGAGCTGCCATGCGCACGCCCCGGCCGAGCAGCGCGCCCGCATGGAGACCTACCGCGCCTGGTTCCACGAGCGGCGCCGGCCCGCGAGAAAGTAGCCGCGGCCGAGATCGGTCGGCCGCGAGTCTCGTAGAAGGCGCTTCCAACGGGAGGCGCCTTCATGACCCGCACGCTCGGATGGGCCGCTCTTGTGGCCGTTTCCTCGATCGCTCGGCAACAAGCGATCGCCCATGGGCACGTCAAGGACGTCGAGGGCGCGTTCGCCCGCGCCAAGGACGCCGCCGCGACCCTCGAGCGCATCGAGGCGCAGCGGAACGCGAAGAAGCTCGGCGACAACTCGAACCGGCCGATGCCCGCGCCGGTCGTCGCGGCGCCGCGCGCGATGATGAAGCCGGCGGGAAAGTCCGCGCCGCTCGACGAGCCTTCGCCCTCCGAGCTTCGCTCCCAGCACGACAAGGCGATCGTGAACTTCCAGGCGCACTGACCGCCCATCGTGGAACAATGAGCGGGTGTTCGAGCTCACCCCCGGCCAGATCGTCGCGAAGAAGTATCGCGTCGACGGGTTGATGGGGACGGGCGGCGTGGGCGTGGTCGTCGCCGCGACGCACCTCGAGCTCGAGCAGCGGGTCGCCATCAAGTTCCTGCGCGAGGTGAGCCCCGAGGCCCTCGCGCGGTTCCAGCGCGAGGCGCGACTCCTGGTGCGGCTGAAGAGCCCGCACGTCGCGCGGGTGATCGACGTGGGCGCGATGGACGACGACACGCCGTACATCGTGATGGAGCACCTCGAGGGCAGCGACCTCGCCTCGGTGGTGAAGGCGCGCCCGCAGCTGCCGGTCGAGGAGGCCGTCGACTACATCCTGCAGGCCGCCGAGGCGGTGGCCGAGGCTCATGCGCTGGGCATGGTGCACCGCGATCTGAAGCCCGCGAACCTGTTCCTGGCGCGCGGCCCCGGCGGCACCACGGTGGTGAAGGTCCTCGACTTCGGGGTCTCGAAGATCCTCGACGACCGCAACCCCGACGGCGGTCCGCGCGGCGGCGATCTCACCAACGAGGGGGTGGCGCTCGGCTCACCCGGGTACATGTCGCCCGAGCAGATGACCAGCTCGCGCGACGTCGATGCGCGCAGCGACATCTTCTCGCTCGGCGCGCTGC
Source organism: Polyangiaceae bacterium (assembly GCA_043736975.1). Lineage (GTDB taxonomy): Bacteria > Myxococcota_A > Polyangia > Polyangiales > Polyangiaceae > Labilithrix. Next base: position 3,121 of record JAYTBL010000535.1, on the reverse strand, counting down.
TCTATCGTCTCGTCGGCGGGAAGACCGCGTACCGCGGCAACGCGGTGGTCACGATCCTCGCCACCATGGCCACCGACGGCCTCGTGCCGCTGCGCACGCTCGCGCCCGACGCGCCCGCCTCCTTCAGCGCCACGGTGGAGCGCTGCCTCGCGCAGGACAAGGCGCTGCGCTTCCCGACCGTCGCGCACCTCGCGCACGCGCTCATGCCGTATGCGTCGCGGCGTGGGCGCGTGAGCATCGAACAGATCCTCGCGACGCTCGGCGTCGACATCCCCGACGATCCCCAGAGCGACGCGCGGCAGCGAGCGCCGCTGGGCCCGAGCCTCTCGCGCCCCGACCTGCCGCCGGCGCCGGTGGCAGGCCCGCCCATCCCCCCCACCCCCCCCTCCGCGCGGACCAGCGCGCACGCCACCGGCCCGCAGCTCACGATCTCGGGCCCCGGGTCGCGCCCGCCGACCTTCATCCGCGAGAAGCCGCGCACGTCGGCATCGCGCCTCACGCTGCTCATCGGCGCTGCGGGCCTCTTCGCGATCCTGATCGCGTTCGTCGCCTGGCGTTTCCTGCGCTGAGCGCGTGCGTTACGTCATCTCGGAGGGGTCGCGGTTGGTCAGACCGCTGACGCCCCACGCGCCCGACGTGAAGAGGCAATCGTCGAGCGTCGTGCGATCGGCCAGCGTGATGACCGCGCCGTTGGTCGGGTTCGCCAGCAGGTCGAACTGCTCCACCGAGAGATGGAGGAAGCGCATCACGAAGCAGCGGATGAGCAGCCCGTGCGTGACGATCAGGATGCGGTCGGTGGTGCGCCGCTCCGCCTGCCGCATCATCGACTCGAGGAAGCTCGAGCTGCGGTCGTAGCAGTCGGCCGGGCTCTCTCCGCCACGAAAGCGGTAGTAGAACCAGCCGTGCCGCTTGCGGAGATCCTCCTGCGGCTGCACGTCGTCATAGCCGTGATCGACCTCGCGCAGGCGTGGGTCCTCGTAGACGCGCACGCTGCCCCGCAGATCCTCGCCGCCGTCGGCTGCGCGCGCTCCATCGAGGAGGTCCTCGAGCGTCTGGCGCGTCCGGCGGTAGGGAGAGCAGTAGACGAGGCCGCCCGCAAGGTACTCCCTGCCGATGAGGCGGCCCGCGTTCCGTGCCTGTTCGTGACCGAGAGTCGAGAGACAGACCGCGTGAGCGCCGACCTCGCGAGACGTGACCTTGCCGATGTTCTCCTCGGATTCACCGTGGCGAACGAGCTTGATGGTCAGCATCTCGCTGACGCGCTCACTTCTTCGGCGGCTCGACGATGATCTCGACGCGGCGGTTGTTGGCGCGACCCTCGGCGGACTTGTTGTCCGCGATCGGACGGTCCGGCCCGACGCCGACCGATTTGATGCGGTCCGCGGCGACGCCACGCGCGACCAGCTGCGCCTTCACGGCGTCGGCGCGCTTCTGCCCGAGGTCCATGTTGTACTGGCGCTGGCCCTGCGAGTCGGTGTGGCCCTCGATCGTCATGTTCGCGTCGGGGTTGCCCTTGATGAGCGCGTCCGCGACCTCGTTCAGCTTCAAGATGGCGGCGGGGAGCAGCGTGGACTCGTTGCTCGCGAAGAGGACGCCACCCGAGAGGGTGATGACCATACCGCGCGTCTCCTGCTTGACCGCCGCGAGGCGATTGAGGTCGGCCATCGCCAGCGCGGCCGCCTTCTCGGCGGCCTCGCGGGCCGCCTTCTCGCGCGCCAGCTGGTCCTGGGTCTTCGCCAGGTTGTTCTTGGTGCTGTTCAGCTGGTTGCGCGCGTCGGTGAGCTGCGAAGCCTGCACCTGCTGCGCCTCGCGGTCGGCCGCCTCGCGCTCCTTGATGGCGAGACCGGCGCGCGCGGAGGCGTCGGCGAGCTGCGCCTTCCGGATCGCGATGTACGAGAAGTCCTTGGTCGCGGGCGAGTCGCCGTCGTCGTTGAAGGAGCGCTCGGCGACGTCGAGCGACTGCTTCGCGACGTGGAGCTCGGCGGGGCTCTGCTGAGCGGCCGGGCCCTTGGAGGCGGACTGGTACTGGGCGCGCGCGTCGACCAGCTCTTTGGGGGGGAGGTTCGAGCCGCAGCCGACGACAACGGCCATCGCGGTGACTGCAAGAGGCGCAAAAGATTGGATACGCATGTTCTACTTTCCCGCCTTCATGACCTGGACCTTCTCTTTGGCCTTCGTAGCTTCGGCGGTGGCCGCCGTCTCCTTCGCGTACATGACGGAGAGCTCGGCGTCGGAGTTCGCGCGCTGGAGAACGAGGTCCGCGCGCTTGTTGTCGCCATCGGCCATCAGCTTCTTGGCCTGATCGATCTGATCCTGCGCGAGGCGCAGGTGGAGCGCGGCCTTCGGATCCTTGTCGGCGCCGAGCTCACGCGCGCTGCGGGACGCGGCCTGTGCGGAGGCCATCTTGTCGGACGGCGGCGGGATGCTGCTGCCACACGCAGCGAGGGTCGAAGAGAGGAGAAAGGACGCGGCGAGCGCTAGCGATTGGGTGTGTCTCACGATCGGCGAGCATACCAAAGTCGCACTGCTGCGGAAAAAGTTACCGACCGCCGGTCAGTAGCTTGTCGATGAGGTCCTTCGAGTAGCCAGAGAGCTCGCGAAACACCACACCCATGCCGTCCTTCTCGACGCGGACGACCTCACCGATGCCCTCGATGGTCTCGATGTCGTCCATGATCACGGTGAACCGCAGGTTTACCTTGGTCCCGACGGCGAGCGGCTCCTGGGCGCGGATGAAGACGCCGGTACGAGAGATGTTCGTGACGTACTCCTGGATGAACGCGTCGAACGACTCGAACTCCTTGTTGATCGTCAGACGCTCGCCCGTACGGAGGTCGCTGCTCATCGAGCTTCCTACTTCCCCACCAGGTCGAACTGCTCGAGGTGGTACTCCTTGCGCGGCACGACGATGATCTTGCGCATGTACTTGTTCTCCGCGTCCGTGACGGAGGCCTTCTCCGTGGAGTTGAGGACATCCGCGACCGCAGGGTGCGCGTTCACGATCACCGAGTAGCCGGGCAAGGTGCCCTTCTTGCGGCGCAGCTCGCGCATGATCTCGTAGGCGATGGTCTCCTTCGACTGCAGCTGGCCGGTGCCGTCGCAGTAGAAGCAGGGCTCGTGC
>JAYTBL010000534.1:0-3954 GCA_043736975.1 Polyangiaceae bacterium | reverse complement strand
TCTCATGAACCCATGCGAGCTCTGCCCCCGTGCCTGACGGCGGCGGGCATCTCGCGCGAGGCGGGCGGCAGCGGCGCGGCGGCCCGCGATGCCGATCGTTGACGTCGCGCCGTTCGAGCTGCGGCCGACGAGGGATGACGCCGCCCATGACCCGCAGGTAGGATGACCGCATGAAGTACTTCGTGGCTGCGCAGCAGATCGCCGCCATCGCCGCGCGCTGAGCCGCGCGCGGCGAGAGGACGTCGCTTCAGCCGTTTTTCGGCGATGCCATGGGGGGCGTCCTCGTCCACGTGGGCCAGGGCCCCATGCAGATCGAGATGCGGCCGCGCGGGCGGGACCGTCGCCGCGGTGCTCGTGCCGACCTCTCTACGGCGCGCCGCGTGACGCCCGGAATTCAGCCGCGGAGGGCCGCCGCCATGCGCGCGAGGCTTGCCACCACGGCCACGAGCTCGGCGGGCTCGACGGGCTTGGGGAGGTGCATCGTGAAGCCGGCGAGCAGGGCCCGGCGGCGGTCCTCGCTGGTCGTGTAGCCCGTGATGCAGGCCGCAGGGGTGGCGCCGCCGGCGGCACGCGGACGCGCGCGAATGCGTCGCATCAGCTCGTAGCCGTCCGCGTCGGGCATCCCGATGTCGGACAGGATGACGTCGGTGGGGGCGCTCTCGAACGCGGTCATCGCCTCTTCGACCGACGCGGCGACGGCGACGCTCGCGCCGCAGGCGGCGAGCAGCGCCCCGACCATGTCTCCGGAATCGGCCTCGTCGTCGACGACGAGCACGCGGAGCCCGTGCAGCTCCGGCGGCGGATCGAACCCCATCACCAGCGCCGCTTGCTCGCTGCGCGCGCGGGGCGCCGCCTGCCGGACCTCGGCGACCGGGAAGCGGACGACGAACGTGGCGCCCTGGTCGCGGCCGCCGCTCGTCGCGGTGATGGTCCCGCCGTGCATCTCCACCAGGCTCTTGGTGATCGAGAGACCGAGACCGAGGCCGCCGTGGTTCTTGGTGGTGGAGGCGTCGGCCTGCCGGAAGCGCTCGAAGACGTGCGGAAGAAACGAGGCGTCGATGCCTCGGCCGCTGTCGGTCACCGCCAGCTCGACCTGCGAGCCGTCGCGCCGGAGGACCACGCGGATCGATCCCCCCTGGGGCGTGAACTTCGTCGCGTTGGTGAGCAGGTTCCAGACGACCTGCTGCAGGCGCGCGTGATCGCCGGCCAGGCCTCCCTCGTCGTCGACAACCAGGCTGACGCGAAGCGCCTTCGCCTGCATCGCCGGACGCGCCGACTCGACCGCCTGCTCGACGACCTGCGCCAGCTGCACGGTCTGGACGTCGAGCGTGAGCTTGCCGGAGACGAGGCGGGATACGTCCAGCAGATCTTCGATGAGCTGCGCCTGGTTCACCGCGTTGCGCTCGATGGTCTCGAGCGCCCGCGCGTGCCGCTCCACCGGGATGGACCCGTCCCGGAGGAGCCTCGTCCAGCCCAGCATCGCGTTGAGGGGATTCCGGAGCTCGTGGCTGACGATCGCGAGGAACTCGTCCTTGGCGAGATTGCTCCGTTCGGCGTCCTCCCGCGCGGCCTGCTCGCTGGCCATCAGGCGCACGCGCTCGTCGATGTTGGTATTGGTGCCGAACCACCGCACGACGGTCCCGCTCGCATCCCGCAGCGGGCGCACGCGGGTCAGGAACCAGCGGTAGACTCCGTCCGCACCGCGGAGTGGGAATTCCATCTCCATCGGTTCGCCGGTCGCGACCGAGCGCTCCCAGGTGGCGACGACCGCATCGACCATCGACGGATCATGAACGGCCTTCCACCCCCAGCCCGCCATCTCCTCGAACCTCGTGCCGGTGTACTCGTACCAGCGCTGGTTGTAGTAATCGAGATGTCCGTCCGCGCGGGCCGTCCACGCGAGCTCGGGCACGTTGTCGACGACCGACTTGAACAGCTGCTGCGCCTCCTCCAGCTCGCGCGCGGCGAGCACCTCCGCGGTGACGTCGAAGCCGGCGACGAGCACGCCCTCGACGGCCCCGCTGCGGTCGCGTAATGGGGAATACGCAAAGTTGAAATAGATGTCGATGAGCTCGCCCCTCGGGCCGCGCGGCATCCGCCCGAGTACCCCTTTGCCCTCGTACGGCACGCCCGTGCTCAGCACGCTCCCGAGCAGCGCCACGAACGGTTGACCGACGAGCTCGGGGAAGCCCGTCAAGAGGGGCTGGCCGATGATGGCGGACGTCTTGCCCCACACCTCGAGCGCGGCGGGGTTCGCCAGCTCGACGATGAAGTCGGCGCCGTGCAGCACCGCCACGGCGAACGGCGCCTGCTGGAAGTGGGCGTAGAGCCGCTCCCGCTCCGCCTCGATGCCGTGCCGCTCCTCCTCTGCGAGGCGAGCGTCGTGCAGCGCCCTCGCGACATGCGAGGCGACGCGCACGAAGAAGTCCTGGTAGTCCTCGTCGAGGGCCCGACGGGGACTCACGCCCGCGACGAGGATCGCTGCGGGGTCGGGGCTACCCAGGCGGGTAACGGGGATCACCACCGCGGTGTGGACCGCTTCGGGCCAGGCGCCGCTGGGGATCACCCCGAAGCGAGCGCCGACGTCCTCGACGACGGTGACGCCGGTGAGCGCACCGGTCACCGGCCAGGCCATGGTCGCTGCCTCCTGCGGGGCGATCCCGAACGAGCCGGCGAGCCGTAGCTCGCGCGCGCGGCCCGTCGGGACGTAGAACAGGGCGAACGGTACGTCCTCGGTGGCGCGGCTCAACGAGGTGATCGCGGTCGCCACCACCTCGTCCGCCGTTCGCTTCCCCGCAGCCGCCTCGGAGAGCGCGTGCAGGAGCCGCAGGCGGCGCTCCGAGAGGACGCGCCGGGTGGTCTCCGTGACCGTCACGTGGACGCCGCCGACCCCGCCGCTCTCGTCGCGAATGGGGCTGTACGAGAATGTGAAATAGCATTCCTCGAGATATCCGTTCCGGTCGAGCGGAAGCATCCAGTCGTCCGAGCCGGTGGCGTTGCCGCGGCGCACCTCGTCGAACATCGGTCCGATGATGTGCCAGCTCTCTCCGAACGTGAGCGACGCCACGCTGCCGAGGGCGTCGGGGTGCTTGGTCGCGCCGAGGATGGGCCGATAGCCGTCGTTGTACAGCTGCGCGTACTGGGGACCCCACGCGATGTACATACCGAACCGCGAGTGCAGAAGGATGCTGACCGCGGTCCGCAGGCTCTGCGGCCACGACTCCACGGGACCGAGCGTCGTCCGTGCCCAGTCGGTCTTTCGCATGAGCGCGCCCATCTCCCCGCCGCCGGCGAGGACATCGACAGTCAGGTCTCCATCGCGCGCTGCGGATGCCATCGGCCTTTGCAGCCTAAGGCAGCCCAAGCATGGAGGCGCGTGGCAAGGCGCCGCACGCCCTTCGCGAAAATTCATGCGCGCCTGGCTACTGAGCGTCGCGCGGTTCGGCTGTGGAGGAGCGCCCGCTCACTTGCGGAACGTCTCGGGATCGATCGCGAAGCGCTTCATCCAGCGGTGGATCTGCATCCGCGTCCTGCCGAGGCCCCGCGCGACGTCGGAGACGTTCCCCTGATGCGTCGCGAGCGCGGCGAGGACGAACGCCCGGAGGCTCGCGTCGTCCTCGGGGATGGTGGGCGGTGTCCCGGCCACGACCGGAGCGACCGGATCGGGCGTCGCCCGCCCCGACTTCGTCGCCGCGTCGTCGCCGCTCGCTTCGGCCTCGCCGGTCTCCGCCGCTGCGTCGCCGTGGATGGACGCCGGGAACGTCTTCGCGTCGAGCGTCGTGCTCTGCGCGAGCGCGATCGCCACCTAGAGCGCCTGGTTGAGCTCGCGGACGTTGAGCGGCCAGTCGTGGGCAAGGAGCGCACGACCCGCCTCGGGGGAGAGCTTGCTGCTCGCGGCGCGTTCACCCGCCGCGCGCTGGAGGAGCTCGGCGACGAGGACCCCGAGGTCTTCCC
>JAYTBL010000533.1:0-3957 GCA_043736975.1 Polyangiaceae bacterium | reverse complement strand
CCTCGTGCCACGCCTTCACGCGCTGGTTGCCGTGCGCCTCGTCGACCTTCCCCCAGAGCGGCTCGAAGTGATCGCACAGCGCGAAGAGGAGATGGCGCGGCTGCTCGCGGCGCGCGCGGCGCGCGCGGTCCGCGGCGCGGCGTCCGAGGTGACGGGCGTACCCCGGCAGCCAGAGGTCCAGGTTCCTGTTTCGCACCTTCTCCAGCAGCGACGCCATCGCATGCAATACTACGACGCCGGCCGATGTTTGCGATTGTCCCGATCCTCCTCGAGGTGATCTTCGTTCTCCTGAAGCCTCAGGAGCTCTACGAGGTCCTCACGAAGATCCAGCCGCTCTACACGCTGCCGGGCCTCATCGTGGTCGGGTTCGTGTTCGATGCGGGACGCTTCGGGCTGCGCGCCTCGCGGATGATGCCCGCGCCGTACCTCCGCTATGCGGTCTTCTTCTTCGGCTGGTGTCTGCTCACCGTCATCCTCCGGGCGCCGAGCAGCCTGACCGCGGAGGCCATCCTCTTCGGCACGTCGGTGCTCATGTCGCTCTCCATCGCGCATGGAGTGCAGACCTGGAAGCTCTATCAGATCGCCGCGGGCACCATCCTCGCGCTCACGCTGCTCCTCAGCTTCGTGGGTACCCACCAGGCCAACGCGCCCTTTCGTTGCCACTGGATCGATCCCGTCGACCGCACCGTCCAGCACTACGACGGGCACGTCTGCAGCGGCCCCGAGGCGGAGGCCGAGTGCATCACCGACGAGCAGGACTACGAGAAGACCTGGGTCTGCGAGCACGCCGGGCTCATGGGGACGGCGTCGGTCGGCGGGCGCATTCGCTTCCGCGGCAACCTCGAGGATCCGAACGAGCTCTCGCTGACGGTGGCGATCGGGCTGCCGTTCGCGTTCGCCTTCTTCCAACGAAAGAAGAACGCGCTTCGTATCCTGCTCGCCGGAGGATCGTTCGTGCTCGTCGGCTCGTGCGTCTTCTTCAGCCAGTCGCGCGGCGGACAGCTGGTGCTGATGGTGGTCCTGGGCACGTACTTCGTGCGCCAGTTCGGCTGGAAGATAGGTGCCGTCTTCGGTGGCGTGGCGGCGGTGCCGCTCCTCATCCTGGCCTCGATGACCGGGCGCTCCTCCTCCGAGGCCGAGGGCTCGTCCGCCGAGCGCATCGAGTGCCTGCAGATCGGACTCGATCTGGTGAAGCACTCCCCGCTGGTCGGCGTCGGCAAGGGACAGTTCGGCGAGTACCACTTCCTCACCGCGCACAACTCGTACGTGCTCGCCGCCGCCGAGACCGGCCTCATCGGCTTCGCAGCGTGGAGCTTCGTGCTGTACCTCGCGGTCAAGATCCCCTTCTCGGCGCTGCGCGCGCTCGCCAAGGTCGAGGGCGACGAGGGCGCGCGGGCCCGGACCTGGGCGACGGCGCTCCTCGCTTCGATGCTGGGGGCGGTGGTGGGGAGCTTCTTCCTCTCCTTCTCCTTCCACGCCATTCTCTGGATCTACATCGGCTTCGCCGGCGCGTTCGCGGGCGTCCTGCGCAAGCAGCTGCCGGGCTGGCGCGTGCTCCTCAGCCCCAAGGAGATGGGCCTCATCGTCGGCGCGGACGTCACGCTCCTCACGGTCATCTTCGTCTACACGAAGCTCAAGCCCGGAGGCTGACAGAACCTTGACGTAGCAACTCGCAGCCGTAGGCTGCACGTTCGCGATGCGGTCCCCGTCGGTCATCGGCTCTCGCGTGACCGTCGTCGGTAGAGCGGGCCTCGCGGTCGCGCTGGTGCTCGCGCTCACGCGCGCCGCCGCGGCGGCGCCGGTCGTCTGGGTGATCGACGACGGCGAGAAGATCAAGCAGGACGAGGCGCCCGCGGATCTCGCGAGAGGTGTCGGCAATCCCGTGTGGTTCCCGGGAAGGCCGATCCGGCTCTTCGCGATGAGGAACGAGACCGTCGCGTTCCAGATCGTCGTCGCTGCTGGCGAGGCGCGTCTTGCCGGCGTGAGCGTCGATCTCGAGGGGCTCGCGAGCGGGGACGCGAGGATCGCGAACGCGCCCGGCGCCGCCGATCCCAGCCGCTACGTGGGGCGACCGATCGAGCGCTTCGTCGAGCACTTCCTGGCGATCGCGCGTCCCTCGGGCGGCAAGGTCCCGGGCGAGTCGCTGGGCTGGGCGCCCGGCTCGGGTCCGGCCGCGGGGCGCTGGACAGGCCGCATCCCCGACGCGCTCATCCCGGTCGAGCTGGCGCCTGCATGGTGGCCGTACCCGATGACGATCGCCCCGCGCGACAACGGGATCGTCTGGCTCGACGTGACGGTGAGCAAATCGCAGCCCGCGGGGCTGTACCGGGGCACGGTGGTGGTCAAGGCGGCGGGCGAGGTGCTGGCGTCGATCCCGATGGAGCTCGACGTGGCGGAGAGCACGCTCCCCGATCGTCCGGTGCGAACGATGCTCTTCTACACGCGGAGCGAGCTCGATCGGCGCCTGGGCGCGGAGAGCGGCGAGGCCGCGGAACGCCAGCTGTTCCGGCTCCTGCACCGCCATCGCCTGACCCCCATGCACGGCGCGCTCACCGCCGCGGAGGTCGCGCGCCGGCTCGACGTCCTCGATGGCTCGTTTTACACGGCGCAGAACGGCTACGAAGGTCCGCTCGAGGGCGTGGGCGACGGCGTCCTCAGCCTCGGGACGTACGGCGGCTTCGGCGCGCCCGACGCCTCGAAGCTCGCGGCCGTGGAGGCCATCGCCGACCGCCTCGCGCAGAGCTCGCTCTTGGCGACCACCGACACGTTCGTCTACGCCGTCGACGAGGACTGCGAGAGCCCGCACGGCGCGGCCTGGAAGAGGCTCATCGCCGGCTCGAAGAACCCGAACGTGAAGAAGGTGCGCGTCGCCTGGACCTGCAGCGCCGACGCGACCAAGCAGCCCGTGGACCTTCCCATCCAGGCCGCGGCGTTCGACCCCAAGCAGACCGCGCGCGCGCGCGCCCAAGGCAAGGAGGTCTGGGCGTACAACGGGCATCTGCCGCAGACCGCTTCCTTCCTGACCGACACCCCGGCGGTCGGCCCGCGCGTGAACGGCTGGCTGTCCGGCATGTTCGACATCGGTCGCTGGTTCTTCTGGGAGACGACGTTCTGGTACGACGACAACCGCGGCGGTCGCGGCCCCTACGACCCGTTCGTCACCGCGGAGACGTTCCACAACGCCGACGGCGACTACTCGATGGGCGACGGCCTGCTCCTCTACCCCGGCAAGCAGGTCGACATGTTCACGTCGCACTCCCTCGGGTTCGACGGCGTGCTCGCGTCGATCCGCCTCAAGAACTGGCGGCGGGGGGTCGAGGACGCGGGGTACTTCCAGCTCGCGCACGCCAAGGATCCGGCGCGCGCGGAGGCCATCGCACGCGGGCTCCTGCCGGTGGTGCTGAGCGCGGCGCGGGACGGCAAGCCCGCGTCGTGGAGCGACTCCGGCAAGCCCTACTTCGACGCCCGCAAGGCGCTCCTCACGCTCATCGCGAAGGGCACCAGCGGCGGCCCGGGCATCGGCGCGCTGCCGGGCGCCCCGGGGCCGTCGATGGACGCGCGCGAGCCCGCCGAGACCAAGCCTGCGTCGCGCGGGTGCCGCGGCTGCGTGGTCGGCGCGACCAGCGGGGCGCGCGGCGCATCGGTGGCCCTCGTGGCCGCCCTCGTGCTCCTCGTGCGACGACGCTCTCGCCTGCCCCCGCTCGCTCCGCGAGCCCCCCGCGCGGCGAGAACGATCACGGCAGCTCGAACGGCCCCACGTCGGTGAGCTCGGCGCGGGGCTTGCCGTCGCGGTCGAACGAGACGGAAGGCAAGCGCGGGGCGCGATCGAGGAACGGCGCGCCCGGCCGCGGCTGGAAGTCGGAGACGACGCTCGGCAGCCCCTTGGGCAGCCGAGCGAACCACGCCGCATCGAGATCCTGACGGGCGACCTCGCTCGCGCCGGGGCCCGCACGCCCG
>JAYTBL010000532.1:0-9543 GCA_043736975.1 Polyangiaceae bacterium | reverse complement strand
CGCCCATGGTCTACAGCGTGCTCGCCACCGGGCTCGACAGCAGCGTCGAGACGCTCTTCTGCGCCTTCATCCCCGCGGGGATCTGCGGCTATCTCGCGCTCTCGGAGCGCGGCGCGCTGGTCGCGTTCTGGTACCCCGCGGTCCTGTGGATGCTCGTCATCCTCGACGGACCGGGCTCGTTCCAGCCGCAGACGGCGCTGCCGTTCGGCGTTGGTCTCGCCGCGCTGTTCGTCGCGTTCGTTCGCGCGCGGGAGACGCGCCGGACCGCCCTGTGGCGCGCGCACGGCGGGATGCGCATCGCGAAGGCGCGGCCGCGGAGCGTGCTCCGCACGTCACCGCTCCGCACCACGGCGCAGCTCGGCTGGACCGCGCTCGTGGGCGCCTCGATCCTCGTGCTCACGGCGTGGATCGCGCCGCATCTCTGGCAGAAGGACACGACCAAGGCGCGGCCCCGCGTGACCTCCACCGCCGCCGCGGGCAGCGGCTACGACAACGGCTACAGCTACAGCTACGGTACGTGCTGCTCGCTCGAGGAGATCGAGGAGGCGAAGCGCGTGCACCTCCGCGAGTACTTCCCGCTCACCTCCGCGCAGGAGGAGGCCGAGCGCTCGTGGAGCATGACCCGCGTCTGCGAGCCGTGCAGCCGCAAGCGCGCAGGGATCACGGCGTCGGCCGACCTCGATCGCACCCACGTCGGCAAGTACCGGTCGTGGACGTACAACCCGGAATACCTGCCGCCGAGCAATGGCCTCGGCGAGGGGGCACCGGGTTGGGACCCGGCCACGGCCACGGCGACGCCCTACGCGACGCCCTCCTCGGCCAATAACCCGGACACCGCGCCCGTAGCTACGGCGACGAGCACCTCGTCGACCGTCACCACGACGACGCCGAGCGCGTACTCCGCGCTCGCGCCGCGGCACGATCTGCCGTCGACGCCGATGGGCGCGCCGTGGCGCGCCGCGCTGCTGCTCTCGGCGGTCGGTATCGGCATCCACTTCTTCCTGCGCGCGGTACGGCGCTCGCTCACGCTGCGTCACCTCACGCGCCCGTTCTGGGCCGAGACCCTCGACCAGCGGATCTCGAACCACTGGGAGCGCGCGCTCATCGGCCTGCGCGACGCCGGCATCCACGCCACCGACGACGAGCAGCCGCTCGCGTTCGCGGCGCGCGTCGGCATCGACGGGCTCGAGACCTGTGCAGTCATCCTCGAGCGCGTGCGCCACGGCGTCCGCGTCGATGCCGCCGACCTCGACCAGATGAGCGCCGCCGCCACCGCGGTCTACCGCGCCGCACGACAGCGCGCCGGCGTCGGCGGCCGCGCCGCGGCCTGGCTCCGCCCCCTGTCGGCCTGAGCCGCTGACCGAGCGGAACGCCGGCACGGGGCATCGAGTCTCGGCTACCCTGGACGGGCGGAGGCGCGCGCCATGGACGAATCGGAGAGGAACGCGCGGATCGAGCTCGCGGCTTGCTACCGCATCGTGGCCCATCACGGCTGGGATGACTCGGTGTTCACGCACATCTCGGTTCGCGTGCCTGGCACCGAGCACTTCCTGCTCAATCCGTTCGGACTCTACTTCGAGGAGATCACCGCCTCGTCACTGGTCAAGGTCGATCACGCGGGCCGCACCGTCGACGACGCCACGGCGGCCATCAATCCTGCGGGCTTCATCATCCACAGCGCGGTGCATGCCTTCCGTCCGGAGGCCGCGTGCGTGATCCATCTCCACACGATCGCGGGCGTCGGCGTCTCCGCCCAGCCCGACGGCCTCTTGCCGGTCAGCCAGGACGCGCTCCGCTTCGACGGCCAGGTCGCGTACCACGAGTACCAGGGCTTCGTGTTCGAGGACTCCGAGCGCGAGCGCCTGCGTGTCAACCTCGGAGCCTGCGACGTGATGATCCTCCGTAACCACGGCACGCTCACGGTCGGCGCGACGGTCGGCGAGGCGTTCCTCCGCATGTACTGGCTCGAGCGCGCCTGCGCGTTCCAGATCGCCGCGCAGGCCTGCGGCCAGCCGCTGATCGTACCGCCCGCGGAGGTCCGCGCCCGCGCGCGGGAGAAGGCCGCGTTCATCACCAACCGCGCCTCGCCGTACGCCTGGGCCGCGACGCTGCGAAAGCTCGATCGGCTCGACCCCTCGTACCGCGACTGAAGCGAGCGCGATTGTCTCCGGTCGCCGCCATCTTCCTGATCGTCCTCGTCGACGTCTGCAGCTTCACCCTCGTCATCCCCCTGCTGCCGCTCTACGCCGAGCGGCTCGACGCGAGCCCGCTCCAGGCGACGCTCCTGGTCTCGACGTTCGCGCTCTTCCAGCTGGTCTCGGGACCGCTGCTCGGCCGGCTCTCCGATCGCATCGGTCGCAAGCCGGTGCTGATCATCAGCCAGATCGGGACGTTCATCGGCCTGCTCGTGCTCGCGCGCGCGAGCTCGCTCTGGGTCGTGTATCTCGCCCGCGCCATCGACGGCGCGACCGCCGGAAACATCTCGCTGGCGCAGGCCTACATCTCCGACCACACCAAGCCCGAGGAGCGCGCGAAGTCGTTCGGCTTCATCTTCATCGCGTTCGGGATCGGCTTCTTCATCGGCCCGCTCGCGACCGGTCTGCTCGCCGGCTACGGGCTCTCGGTCCCGATCTACGCCGGCGCAGGCCTATCGCTCCTCAGCGTGATCGTCACCGCGGTCGTGCTGCCGCGAACGGAGAAGACGGTGCTGCGTGCACCGGCCGGCGCGGGCGCCCTGTTCGACTGGCGCGCGTACGCGCAGTACTTCCGCCGTCCGGTCCTGAAGGGCCTCTTTGCCGAGATGCTCTTCCTCGGCTTCTGCTTCGCGAATTTCACGTCGGGGATCGCGCTCTTCGACGAGCGGCGCTTCACGTGGCGCGGCCACGCCTTCGGCGCGCGGGAGATCGCCTTTCACTTCGCGGTCATCGGGCTGTTCGGGATCATCCTCCAGGCTAGCTTGGTGGGCCGCCTGGTGAAGCGCTTCGGCGAACCGCGGCTGGTGCGCGCCGGCTTCGTCTCGCTGGTCGTCGGCTACGTCGCGCTGGCGATGATCCATTCGACGGCGCTGCTCGTGCCGGTCACGGTCCTCACCGTCTTCGGGCACGGCATCCTGCGACCCGCGCTGGGGAGCCTCGTCACGCAGAACGCGGGCAAGCACGAGCAAGGCGTGGTGCTCGGCATCTCGCAGTCGATCGCGTCACTCTCGCAGGTAGCCGCGCCGGTGGTGACCGGCCTGCTCATCTCGCACGGCCACCTGTTCCACTGGAGCTTCCTCGCCGCGATCGTCGCGCTGTTCGGAATCGTCGCGTCGCGGATCGGCTCCGCGGCGCACGCGCGCGCCTAGCCCATCGTCGGGTAGCGAGGTTTGCCGCAAAGCGAGCGAACGAGCGGCTCGAAGTGCGCGAGCGGCGGGGTCGGGAACGACGGATCGAACGCCTTCACGTCCCACGCGTCGCAGAAGTTCGCGGCCATCGCGTACCACGGCTCGCCGACGTACTTCTCGCGCGCCTCTCCCTTGCACGCGATGCCGTGCGCGTTGAGGTGGTCGGCGGTGTAGCGCAGCTGGAAGTGCTGGTGCGCGAGGAGGAGGTTGTAGATGTCCGGGGCGACGTACGGGCGCAGCATCTCTGCGCCGATCGCCGCATGATTGCGGATCGAGATCGCCTTGCCGATGTCGTGACAGAGCGCCGCGAGCACCAGCTCGTCGGGCGCGTTGTCCTTCTCCGCGAGGGCGGCGGTCTGGAGTCCGTGCGTGAGCTGGTCGACCGGGAACGCGAGGACAAGGTTCGACGTCTGGCGGAGCAGATCGAGGATCCGGTCGGGCATGGCCTGCTGGTACGCGTTGGACTGGTCCATGATCGGGGTCCACTCCGCAGGCGTGCACTCGGCGAGACGATGGAACATGAAACCTCCTCGGCCCGGGAATTGTGCCGTGCGCGGAGACCCGAGCGCAAGCAAGTCAAGGTGCAGTGGTAGCGGGTACGAGGACCGCGCAACTAGCCCACCCCACCTTGCTGCGAGGATCAGAAGCCGGGCGGCAGCACCACGTTCTGGAGCGGCGTGTGGTCGAACCTGCAGTCCGTGGTGTCGGTGCTGCCGTTCTTCTCGCTGCAGCGCTTCACGGGGCCGTTGAGGTAGTCGAGGTAGAGGTCGTGGTAGCCGGGCATGCCAGGCGCGAAGGCGCGGTCGGGACGCGCCCCACCCCACGAGTTCTTCACGCGGAGGAACTGCACTTCCGTACCACTCCCCAGCGCGCTGCGCAGGAGCGCGGCGTCGGCAGGCTTCTTCGGGTCGAGCGTCTTGCCCGCCTCGAGGAGGCGGCCGTCGGACAGCTTCGCCTGGTAGTCCTCGAGCACGGTCATGTGTCCGCCCTGACGACCGGGGCCGAGCTCCTTGAGCGTGGTGAGGCTGAACGAGCCCTTGCGCTCGTTGTCGCGATTCTCGAGCGCGTTGAAGTCGACGAACCACGTGATGATGACAGGCTGCGCGGCGTGCAGCGCGTTCTGCACGCGGAGGAGGAAGCCGCGCTTGTCGCTCGGAGAGTAAAACGCCTGGCGCCACTCGGTCATCGCCTGGGTGAGCGTCTTCCTCTGGGGCGCGCCACCCGGCGCGCTCGGGTACGCGACCGCGAAGTCCTGGCCGCGGAGGATCGGCGTGCCGGTGATGCTCGCGGGCCGCGACGAGCCGAAGGTACGCGTGACGCCCGCGCCGAAGACCTTGTCGAGCATCGCGCTGACCTCGGGCGTGAGGCCCCAGGCGCGATCCATCTCCTTGCGGAGGAGCTGCTTGTCGCGACGGGCGGCGGGGTCCTTGAGCGCGCCGGTCTTGAGCGACGCGTTCATCGCCGCGAGCGCGCTCGCCTGGCGCGCCGACATCTCGGCCGCGACGTCGGCGGAGACGAAGTCCTTCTCCGCCATCAGGCCATACTTGCGGACGATGTTGTTCGCGGTCGTCCAGTTGCCGCCGGTGGAGATCTCCGAAGAGAAGCCGCCCGCGACCTGATCGAACCAGTGCCAGTAGGTCCAGTACGACTGCGAGGTGTCGAAGCTCTCGTTGGTCGCCGCGAGGTGCATGGACTCGATCCACGTGGCGTGCGCGTAGAGCCAGCAGTTGCCGATCGACTGCCGCTCGACGTCCGTCTGCGGGACGTTCACGATCTCGTTCTCGTCGTCGGTGGCGACGGGCGAGGCGTCGTCCTCGGCCGAGGAGCAGCCGGTCGCGAAGGGAGCGGCGAGAGCGAGCAGCGCGATGAGGGAGAGCTTGGCGAGCTTCATGGTAGGTAGAGGGACTATGACCTATGTAAGTACAAGTGCAACCCGAACTTACACCGTAGCTTTCTGCAACAGCCGTGAGCGGGTCAGAACAGCGGCAGCCCCGCCAGCCGAGGCGTGAGCAGGCTCATCTGCGGCGCATCCACGCCGCTCCGCGGGTCGAGCGCAAACGGGTAGCTCGTGGGCCACCACGGGCCACCGCCCCACCACAGCCAGCCCTTCAGGACGTCGGAGGCCTCGCTCACCGCGTTGAGCATGTCGGTGATGGCGGCGTTGCAGGTGGCGTTGTTGCCGCCGGCGAGCTCGCCGAGGAAGCCCTTGCGACCGTTGGCGCGGAGCCACCCGATGAACGGCGCGAGGCGCCGGCGGCCGATGGTCGCGCTGACGCACGCGCCGCTCTGCCCGCCCGAGTTGCTGTCGAGGTACTGGTGCGCCTCGAAGAGCATGTTGTTGCCCGGATCGACGACCTTGAGCATCGCGACCGCGTTGGGTGTGCCGTACCAGCTGTCGTTCCAGCTGTGCGCGCCCGTCCAGGCATTGCCCGGCACCAGCACCGTGTTCTTCGCGCCGGTCGCGCGGATGGCGGCGATGGCCGCGTTCGCGGCGGAGACCCACTGCTCGGTCGGGATGTCGTGCGGCTCGTTGACGAGGCCGAACATCACGCGCGGGTTCGCCCGGTAGCGAAGCGCGAGGCGGCGCCAGAAGTCGGCGAACACCGCCGAGGGGACCTGCGCGCTGCCGACCGTCACGCCGTAGTAGCGCGCGAAGTTCTGGGGATTGAGCAGCACCGCGGCGCGCTTCGAGGTGGCGTAGGCGACGAGGGCGTCGAGCTTCGCGGTGTACGCGGGCGCAAGCGCTCCCTTCGCGGTCGGCTGCACGCGCTCCCACATGAAGTTCACGCGGAAGGTGTTCATGCCCTTCGCCACGAAGTAATCGACCTCGGAGGTGCTGGGCCACGTGTAGTCGTAGTACTCACGGCCCGGCAGCGCGCTCCCGAACTCGGCGCCCGAGAGGTTGACGCCGCGGTACGGCACCGGCGTGCCCGAGGGCAGAAGCGCCGGCGCAGGCGCGGGGAAACGGAGCGCAGCCGGATCGACGGTGGACGACGCGAGGTCGTCGAACGAGGGCGCCGCCGGATCGTCCGAGGCTCCATCGTCGGCAGGATCGGCCGCGGCGCAGGCCGCCAGCAGCGAGAGAGCCGCGATCGCCACGCTGCGGCGCACGAACGAGAAATCGAGGATATCCACGTCGACCTGCTTTCGATCTCGGGCCGCGCGCGAGCCGCTCCCGACACCGCGTCGCCGAAGACGAGCAGCACGACAGTGGGCCATCCGGCCGGATTGGAGGAGCTGCGAGACCCAGGGATGAGCGGTCGCTCGAGGGCCGTCGTTCAGCGAGGACCGGACACTAATCGCCAAGTGCGCGTTCTACAAAGCGCGAGCAGGCATTTAGGGAGGTGTTCTGCCCCAGTCGGAGCACATGGGGCGCAATGCGACGTCAGGCGGAGCCGCGGCCGCCGGTCCAGCCGGGGCCGTGCCACGCGACACCGAAGCGGCGCCGCCAGGTCTTCGCGGCGCGGAGGTCGCGGAGGATGGCGGCGTATTCGTGGAACCCGATCACGAAGGGATTGAAGCTCGCGATGTTCTTGGTGAGGCCGTACACGACGCGCGCCTCCTCCGGAGTGAACGTGCCGAACATGCGGTCCCACACGATGAAGACGCCCGCGTAGTTCTTGTCGAGGTATTCGGGATTCGATCCGTGATGAACGCGGTGATGCGAAGGCGTGTTCATCACCGCCTCGAACCAGGACGGCATCCGCCCGATGATCTCGGTGTGGATCCAAAACTGGTAGATGAGGTTCAGCCCGCCTGCGACCATGATCATCCACGGCGGCACACCCACCAGCGCCAGCGGCGGAAAGAACACCAGCATCGTGATGGGAGTCCACGGCTGGCGCAGCGCGGTCGAGAGATTGTAGAACCGGCTCGAGTGATGGTTCACGTGGCTCGCCCAGAACAGGCGGCACTCGTGCTCGAGGCGATGGTGCCAGTAGTACGCGAAGTCCCAGCCGATCACCGCCACCCCCCAGGCGAGCGCGCCGCTCCCCACGTCGCAGACGCGATGCGCATGGAGCCAGGTCGCGAGGAGGAAGACCCCCGCGTTCAGCGCGGTGACGGTGACGAGCGAGCCGATGCCCATCGCGAGGCTCGCCCACGTGTCCTTCTTCTCGTAGCCGGCGACGTCACGCGCGCTGCGCTTCCACCGCGCGAGCACGACCCACTCCGCGACGAGCATCGCCACGAAGACGGGCGCCGCATAGATGGTCGGGTCCGGATACTCCAGCATCTCTCGCGATCGTAGCGCCCCGGGGCGCGACGGTCGCGCGAGATCGCGCCGCGATCACGTCCCCGCCACGCGTCAGCCGAAGCGGACGGCCGAGACCACGGTGCCCATCGGCGCGTCGCCGAAGACGCGCACGCCGAGGTCGTCGCCCGCCGCGCCCGCGGCCACCATCAGCGGAACGAGGTGCTCCTCGCGCGGATGCGAGGCGCGCGCGGCGGGGGCCTTCGTCCACTCGCGGAGCAGCGTCTCGCGCTCGCTCGGGGGCTTGGCGATCGAGGTCGAGAGCCACGCGTCGAAGCGCTTCGAGTCCGCGTCGCCCGCCGCGGTGTTGAAGCCGCGCATGTTGTGATAGCTCATCCCGCTGCCGATGATGAGGACGCCCTCGTCACGCAGCGGCGCGAGAGCTCGGCCGATCGCGAGGTGCTCCGCGGGGTCGAGACCGGCGCGGAGCGAGAGCTGTACCGTAGGGATCTCTGCCTCGGGGAACGCGACCTTGAGGGGGACGAACACGCCGTGATCGAAGCCGCGCGAGTCATTCTGCTTCGACGCGATCCCCGCGTCCGCGAGCAGCGAGGCCACGCGCGCCGCCAGCGCCGGCGAGCCGGCGGCCGGCCACGTGAGCTCGTACGTGTGCTTGGGGAAGCCGTAGTAGTCGAACAGCAGCGGCGGCCGGGGCGCGGTCATCACCGTCGGGACGTCCTCCTCCCAGTGCGCGGAGATGACGAGGAGGGCCTTCGGCGTCTCCGGGAGCGAAGCCGCGATGCTGCGGAGCCAGGTCTCCATCCTCTTCCACGTGTCCGCGGGGCCCATCGTCCACTCCATGAAGAAGCAGGGACCGCCACCGTGGGGGAGATAGATCGTCGGTTGCCGCATGATGAGGGAATCATGAGGCGGTGCCCGGTGCTCCTCAAGTGCCCCGTGTGGAACGGACTGTTGCAGCGCCGAGAGAGCTGCCCGGTCTGTGGTAGACGGGGACGCAGATGATCGGAAAGTCACTCAACGACCGCTTTGTCCTCGGCGCGATCCCCGAGCAGCGCGCGATCGCGATCTTGCGCGAGGTGCTCGGCGCGCAGGCGGCGCATCTCGTGGCGGTCCGCGCGCAGGACGCGCGCATGATCGGCGTCCTCTTCGTCCGCGCGGACAAGCTGACGGTGCGCGTGTGCAAGGAGCTCGGTCTCGCGATCGAGCCTGACGCGACGGGCGTGCTGGGCCTCCTCGGTGACGACGCCGCGCGGCTCTTCCCCGATCTCCCCGAGCACGAGCGCGCGTGGCTCCGCGTCCCATGCGGCGCGCGCGAGACGAAGGTCTTGCTCGTCGCCGGCGGCCGCGCCCTCCTCTCGATCGAGACCAACGGCGCCGCGGTCACGATCACCGCGCTCCCCTCGCTCGCGTCCTAGACAGAGGGCGCGCGGATCACGAGCAGTGGTCGTCGCGACCGGCCGGCTCGAGCGTGCAGGTTCCCCGACAGCGCGCCGCCGTCGCCGAGCCGCCGCGGCACGTGTAGAGCGTGCTGGCGTCGCCGCCGCCGAAGCCGCTCTGGCGCGAGCCTCCGCAGTACTTCCCCTCGTGGGCTGGCGAGACACCGGCGCACGGGTCTGCGGCTACTGCGGGCGTGGTGCTCTTCAGGTTCTTCGGGTGGATGATGCACCGAGCGCTGAGGACGCGGTCACCATGCGGGCTTCCGAAGAAGCCGCCGGCGCGCGGCGTCGTGAGCAGCGGGTACTGCAGGCCGCCCGCGCCGTAGTTCTGGCTCGCGAACGCGATCGCCTTGGAGGACACCGAGGTCACGACGCCCACGTGACCGAACCTATGCCCCGACCACACGAGCAGATCCCCGGGCACGGGCTCGTGCGCGGTCCCGCGGGGATGGACATCGTAGGAGGCGCGGTCGGCGTTGTCGCACATCTCGTCGGCATTGCCCTCGATCCGC